>JAILEQ010000046.1 GCA_024687305.1 Lachnospiraceae bacterium
TTCTGAACCTTTCAGGGATGGTTTTAGCGCAGATGAAATCCGTTCCGATTTTCCCTGCGAAGGAGTCGCTCCTCCGAGCAGGACGTGCGAAGCACGAGAAAATCGTGAACTAGTTCATCGGAGCGTTATCCCGTTCAGAAACGGATCTAAAACAGCATGACCGTCGATAAAAGAATTATCTTACTTATCGTCTGCAGCGTAAACGCCGGGAAGCTCTTTGCCTTCAAGGAACTCAAGAGATGCACCGCCACCTGTTGAGATGTGGCTCATCTTGTCGCCGAGACCCATCTGGTTAACTGCTGCTGCGGAGTCACCGCCACCGATAATGGTTGTAGCGTCTGAATCGGCAAGTGCCTGAGCAACGGAAAGTGTTCCTTTTGCAAGAACGGGGTTCTCGAATACGCCCATAGGTCCGTTCCAAACAACGGTCTTTGCAGACTTAACGGCATCAGCGTAAAGAGCTGCTGTCTTGGGTCCGATATCAAGACCTTCCTTGTCTGAAGGGATAGCGTTTGAATCTACTACAGATACAGCGATGTCAGGATTGTCGATAGGATCGGGGAAACCTGCAGCTACTGTGGTATCAACGGGAAGAAGAAGCTTCTTTCCGAGCTTTGCAGCCTTGTCCATCATCTGCTTGCAGTAATCGATCTTCTCGTCATCTACAAGTGAGTTACCGATCTCGTAACCCTGAGCCTTTAAGAAGGTAAATGCCATACCGCCACCGATGATGAGGGTATCTGCCTTCTCAAGAAGGTTATCGATAACGTTAAGTTTATCTGCAACCTTAGCGCCGCCGAGAATAGCTACAAAAGGACGTACGGGATTCTCTACTGCGTTGCCGAGGAAGTTGATCTCCTTCTGCATTAAGTATCCTACTGCACAGTTGCCGCCCTTAGCGCGAACAAACTTGGTAACTACGGATACTGAAGCGTGTGCACGGTGTGAAGAACCGAATGCATCGCATACATAATCATCGCAAAGAGCAGCAAGCTCTTCAGCAAACTTCTCGCCTGCCTTAGCGGGCTTGGTTTCTTCTTCCATACGGAAACGGGTATTTTGAAGAAGGATAACGTCTCCTTCGTTCATTGCTGCAACTGCATCTGTAGCAGCCTGTCCTGTTACGTTGTAGTCAGCGATGAACTTAACTTCCTTGCCAAGCTTCTCTGAAAGAGCCTTAGCAACGGGTGCAAGTGATTCTTTCTCGTTGGGTCCTTCTTTTACCTTTCCAAGGTGTGAGCAAAGGATAACCTTACCGCCGTCAGCCATTAACTTCTTGATAGTGGGAAGTGCTGCAACGATACGGGTCTCGTCTGTGATCTCGCCGTTCTTTAAAGGAACGTTGAAGTCGCAACGTACAAGTACGCGCTTGCCTTTTGCAGAAAAATCGTCAACTGATTTCTTGTTTAAAGCCATTTTATTGTCCTCCGTGGATTATTGGATTCGGGAAAGATGTTTCCCGGTATGGTTGCCGCCCTGATACGGGCCGCTCGTAAAAAAACGACCCGGCCCTTTTCGGGACCGGGCCGTAAGTTACATTCTTTAATAGCCTGAATTACTTAAGAAGGCTACCGAAATGCTTGATAGTACGAACCATCTGAGAAGTATAAGAGTTCTCGTTGTCATACCATGAAACTACCTGAACCTGTGTGGTTCCGTTGTCAAGAGGAAGAACCATTGTCTGGGTAGCATCAAAGAGTGAACCGTAGGTCATTCCGATGATATCGGAAGAAACGATCTCGTCTGTGTTGTAACCGAAGGACTCGTTGCTTGCTGCCTTCATAGCGTCGTTGATCTGATCCTTTGTAACGTTGCCTTCAACAACAGCTGTAAGGATTGTGGTTGAACCTGTAGGGGTAGGTACACGCTGTGCGGCGCCGATGAGCTTACCGTTAAGTTCGGGAATAACAAGACCGATTGCCTTAGCAGCACCTGTTGAGTTGGGAACGATGTTGCAAGCTGCAGCACGTGAACGTCTCTTGTCGCCCTTTCTCTGAGGTCCGTCAAGAGTCATCTGATCGCCTGTGTAAGCGTGGATGGTGCACATGATACCTGACTTGATTGTTGCAAGATCGTTAAGAGCCTTAGCCATGGGAGCTAAGCAGTTTGTTGTACAAGAAGCTGCAGAGATGATCTTGTCATCCTTTGTAAGGTTCTTGTGGTTAACATTGTAAACGATGGTAGGAAGGTCATTACCTGCGGGAGCAGAAATGATAACGTGCTTAGCACCTGCATCGATATGAGCCTGAGCCTTATCTTTGCTTGTATAGAAACCGGTACACTCAAGAACAACGTCTACACCAAGTGTTCCCCAAGGAAGGTTCTTAGCATCTGCTTCCTTGTAAATTGTGATTTTCTTTCCGTCTACGGTGATAGAATCTTCACCGAAAGAAACCTTGTCGCAAAGTGCGTAACGACCCTGAGTGCTGTCGTACTTAAGAAGATGAGCGAGCATCTCGGGAGAGGTAAGATCGTTGATTGCAACGATTTCGAAGCCCTCTGCTCCGAACATCTGTCTGAATGCAAGACGTCCGATACGTCCAAAACCGTTAATTGCTACTTTTACTGCCATTTTTATTTCCTCCTGGATATATTTATGATTTATCTTGATAAATAAATATCAAGAAACAGTCAGCACGATTATTTTATAAGATTCCTCAGTAAAATTCAATAGAAATATGAAAAATATCACATTATACAAAAAGTAATCGTTGTCTTTTATTTTTTTGTAAATTATGATAAAGGGTATAAACCAAACGGAGGTACAATTAATGGCAATTTTAGCTGATTATCATATGCATTCAAACTTCAGCACCGACGGTCACAACACATTGGCCGAGATGGCTGAGGCAGCTTTACAAAAGGGACTTAAGAAGATATGTTTCACCGAGCATCAGGATCACGGATATCCCATAAGCGAAGAGTTTCCCGAAGGATCGTGGATGCTAAACATTGATTCTTACCTGTACGATCTATTGAAATTAAGAGAGGAATATCGCGACAAACTCGATATCGGCTTCGGAATCGAGATAGGCATGCAGGAATCGGTGTTCAAAGAAAACACTATCACCGCCAAAAGTCACGAATTTGATTTTATCATCGGTTCGATACACTTAGTCGACAACATCGATATCTACGAACCCGTATACTTCGAAACACGCTCTCCCAAGGAAGGCATAGAGCAATATTTCAAGACCATGATCGCCAACATCAAAAAGTTCCAGAACTACGATGTCCTCGGTCATATCGATTACGTGGTAAGAAAGGTTCCCGGCGGAGAAGCCGCTTACAATACGCTTGATTACAAAGATCTTATAGATGAGATATTGAATATCGTGATCGACAACGAAAAGGGTATAGAGATAAACACTTCCGCGATCGTAAAATCGGGCTTTACCAATCCAAACCCGCACCGCGACATAGTAAAACGCTACCGCGAACTCGGCGGCGAGATAATCACGATCGGCTCCGACGCCCACAAACCCGAACACATCGCAGGTGCCTTCGATGTCGCTGAAGAAGTGTTAAGATACGCCGGCTTCGATTACTACAACACATTTGAGAACAGAGTTGCTTTCTACAATAAATTGAAATAGTTACCACAAAGCTCAGGCTAAATGAATATAATTTATCCTGAGCTTTATCTTTTCGATAAACAGCCCCGAGCATATATATATCAACTCAAAAACAATTTTTTGCGTCGGCACTTAGCGAGGTTCTTCACGAGCTTAGTGTCCGCTACGCAAAAATATTGAGCGAGAGCGTTTTTTGAGTGATATATATATGCTCGGGGCGTAAAAACAAAAGCCTCGGGAATATATATATGATCGGGCGTAAAATCAAAAAGCCTCGGGAATATATATATTAACTCAAAAACAATGTTTTACGTCGGCACTTAGCGAGGTTTTTCACGAGCTTAGTGTCCGCTACGTAAAACCTTGAGTGAGAACGCTTTTTGAGTAATATATATATTTCCGAGGCTGTTAATATCGACAATCATTTCCTCGGATGAGCTTTTGCGTAAACTTCGCGGATACGCGAGTGGCTCATGTTGGCGTAGATCTGAGTTGTGGAGATGTCGGAGTGGCCGAGCATTTCCTGTACGGAGCGAAGGTCTGCACCGTTTTCGACAAGGTGAGCCGCAAAGGAATGGCGAAGGGTGTGAGGCGTAATGTCGGCCTTTATGCCTGCTTTCTTTGCGTAGTATTTGATGAGCTTCCAGAAGCCCTGACGGCTCATCGGTTCACCGGAACAGTTGACGAAAAGAGTGTCGTCTTTGTCGTTTAATACCATTGCGTCTCTTGCCTGCGCAAGATAACGTGAAAGCGCATCTTTGGCAGCATGTCCGATCGGTATGGTACGTTCTTTATGGGCATCGCGGCAGATGATGTAGCCTACCGAGAGGTTAACGTCATCAACTTTTAATGAGATAAGCTCGGTAACACGGATGCCGGTTGCATAAAGGAGTTCAAGCATCGCTTTGTCGCGAATGTCCTTCGGATGATCTCCTTTGGGCTGATCGAGAAGACGGAATACTTCCTGAGGTGAAAGGATCTCGGGAAGCTTTTTTTCTACCTTGGGGGCCTTAAGGTTTTCGGAAATATCGTCGGTAACTATACCCTCTTTCACCATGAAGTGGTAGAAGGACTTAATGCAGGCGATGTTTCTGGAAATGGTAGCAGCAGAAAAAGAATTCTTTTCCATATAAAGAATGTAGGAATTGAGATTCGTAGCTGTAACCTTCTTTATGTCGGCTATGCCCTGGGTATTAAGATAATCTGCCACTTTCACAAGATCCCTTTTGTAAGAAAGCTCCGTGTTGAGTGACATCTTCTTGACATTATGTAAATAAGAAACGAAAGATTCAATTACGTTTTCCATAAACAGAAGTTAACCCTCTTCTACAATTACGTAACCCTTAAATACCGAGTCTGTTGATTATTATAAACATAAAAATCGGATATTGCAAATACAATTTTTGCCTTATTTAAGCCATTTCTGAGACTGCACACCTCTTTTATACCACATGTTCTTAAAAAAATCTTAATGAACACAAAATATAGTTTTCTGTAAACCAAAAAAAGTTTTTCACGTGTCACTTTTTTATTCCGAAAGATTACTTATGTGAATTAATGAACCAACACCACCGTCCCCCCGTGGCCCGGGAAGTTTTCTGTAAAGCAAAAAAGCCGCACCCACAAGGGCGCGGCCGCAATTGCTTTATATGCTTACTGCAATTGTTTTAAGAAATCTTCTATTCTGTTAAGACCCTTTTCAATCGATTCCATTGAGATCGCATATGATAAACGAATGTGTGTCGGGAATCCGAAGTCTGCGCAGGGAATGACCGCAACGGCAAACTCGTTTATAAGGATCTCGGCAACATTGGCGGCTGTCTCAAGCTTCTGTCCTTTGTAGGAAAGCTTAAGTGCCTCGCTTAAGTCTATGAACACATAAAACGCTCCCTTGGGCTCAAGAAGATCAACATGGGGGAAGCCTTTTATGCGGTTGTACATATAGATGCGACGGCGGTTAAATTCTTCGCGCATCTTAACAACATCATCCTGAGGACCGGTAAGCGCTTCAACCGAAGCGTACTGAGCGATAGAGTTAGGATTCGACGTAGCATGTGACTGCATGGCTCCCATGAGCTTTGCGATCTCTACGCTTGAACCGGTGTAACCTATTCTCCATCCCGTCATAGCATAGGATTTTGAAAGACCGGAGCAGGTTATTGTTCTCTTATATATCTCATCGTTTAACGAAGCAATGCTGACGTGCTTGTCATCACCGTAAATAAGATACTCGTACATTTCATCGGACACGCAGTAAATGTCATGCTTTACGATAACGTCTGCGATAGCTTCAAGTTCTTTCTTTGTATAGATCATACCCGTAGGATTTGAAGGTGTATTGAGTACAAAAGCCTTTGTTTTGTCGGTAATGGCTTCTTCGAGCTGCTTTGCAGTTACTTTGTAACCGTTTTCTTTGGTACCGTATATAAATACCGGAACGCCGTCGGAAAGCTTTACCATTTCGGGATAGCTAAGCCAATAGGGTGCGGGAATGATAACTTCATCACCGGGATTTATGATAGCGTCAAATACATTGGAAAGGCCCTGTTTGCCACCGTTCGAGATAACGATCTGGTTGGGAGCATAGTCAAGTCCGTTAAACTCCTTAAACTTCTTGCTGATAGCAGATTTAAGTTCGTTGGTACCCGATGCGGGTGTGTACTTTGTAAAGCCGGTGTTGATGGCTTCAATACCTGCGTCGCATACGTTCTTGGGTGTATTAAAATCAGGCTCTCCTGCTCCGAAACCTACTATATCAACACCGCTTGCCTTAAGTTCCTTTGCTTTAGCGGTGATCGCAAGTGTGGATGAAGGTTTAACTGCCTGGGCTTTTTTTGATAATGTAAGTGACATGGTTTCCTCCGTAACTGCTTGTGATTAGCATTTAGAATAGTACTCTTCGGTATCTTATCGCATGGCTAAACGCGTGTCAATCAGAAATTGTATACAATTATACTATTATTTTTTACCCCGAGAGTGGCAAAATTTATATGCGGTCTTCGCGACAGGTTAAATAGATAACCTGATAGTTTTTTCTGATCTCATCAAGCAGTTTCCGCGCGCCGACGATCTTCTCGTCATCGAGATTCACAAAAGGATCGTCGAATATAAGCATCGGTTTTTCTCCTTTATACATGGCATCGGCCATTGAAAGACGAAGGCAGAAACCGCAAAGATCCCTGTAACCCATACTCAAAAGGTCTTTATCTCTGCTTGCGCCCTGCTCGGACTTGGAAAGAACAAGATTCACGTCCAAGCTGTAATCCGCAAAATCACTTCCTATAAGACCGTAGTATTTGTCAAAACCGTCTTTGAGCGGTCCTATATAGCGCATGGTAAGATTGTCTCTGGCATCGTTTAAGAACTGCTTTGTCTTTGTGTAAAGAACTGCATCTTCTTCCGCTTTTTTCAGTTCCTCTTCATAATCGGCGAGCATCTGCCTGTCGTCGAGAAGCTGATCGTAACGCTCCTTAAGCGCATTGAGCGTTGCCTTGTCGGTATTGATGAGCCCGGTGAGTTCATCGATCTTAGCGTTTAACGCTTCGGTCTTTTCGTTTAACTCATCGGGTGTCAAAAGCAAGCCGTCATCATATGAGCTGAGCTCCGAAACATCGTTTTCACTCTCAAACTTCTCTTTTTTCCCGAGCGCATCCTTGTAAAGATCTTCCTTTACAAGATATGCGTCCAAATGCTGCGATATATCTTCGATCTGGCCTTTAAGGTTCATTAAAGGCTCAAACTCAAACGCACGAAGCTGTTCGTACACTTCACCCTTAAGTCTTGTAAACGTTGCCTCTGCGCGTCTTTGCTCGTCATCGTTTCTTTTAAGGTTCCGATAACGTTCCGCCTTATTTTTAAGATCGTTCAATTCGATAACCGCATCGGCATTCGCATGAAGCATGGAAAATTTGGCAAGATACTCCTTAAGTTCATTGTCAAACGCCAGTATATCCTGCTCATTTTCAAGTATCGACATGTTTTTTCGCTTGCTGAGCAGACTCTCGTAATCAACCGCTTTTCTGTTGAGTTCCCAAAGTTTTCCGCCGACTTCTTCGTTGGTGGTAAAGAAATCGTGCGCAACCAGATATTCAATGACCACATCTTTTATGGCATCCGCCGTTACCTGCTCTTCTTCGGCCGATCGCAAAAGATCTTCTTTTCTTTTCACAAGCGGTCCTGCCTTTTGGGCCAAAGAAACCTTTCCGACGATCGTAAGCGCAACAAAAAGCACAAACAAAAATGCCGTTATCAGATAAAAGCTTCCGAAAGACCCGCCCGAAAAAATAACTGACTGTCCGTCAGGCGAATTACCTGGTTTATTTAAAACGGCCGGCAATACCGACAGCAATGTCACAACGAGTGAAATGACCGCGAGCAAAACAAAAATAATTGTGGTTATCGTATTCTTTTTCTTTAAACTGCGGAGTTCTTCGCTTATTGATTCGGCTTTTTCTCGCAGATTATCGGCTTTGCGTTCATGTTCGGGCTTATATCCCCAGTCAAGTGACAGTTTCTTGGCCGTTTCGGAAGGATTGCCCTCGTTCCTGAAAAATCTCTCGTACTCCGAAAAACGTGCCTCTTCGTCTTCGTTCAAGGACAGTTTTTCGTTCTTTAATCTAAGATCCGATATATGTTTGGCTTTATCAAGCATAACTCCCAGTTCTTCGGGATCGGGAAGGCCGTTTCTAAATGTATTCGACAGTTCGATATACGCATAACGGTCTGCTTCGGACATGGAATTGCTCTCGATAACCGCTCTTGAGTTCGACATGTCATCAACCGCGTCACGAAGCTCCTTTAAGCGTTCTTTTCCGGGCATTTCACCTTTAAAATAGCTCTTTGCCTCATCAAGATCGGCTTTCTTGGCCTCGATGTCTTTGATAAGATCGTCATGACGCTTTTTCAGTTCAAGTGCCGCAGCTGCTTTCCCCGCCTTTGCTTTTTCGATATTAAGCTCTTTTTCACGTTTTCTTAAGTCAAGCAGTTCCAGCTCACGCTCATCTATACGTGACATCGTCTCATCAAGCGATCTTTCGACGTTTAACCCTGCATTTATATCAGCCTTGATATCACTTATGGCGGCTTTCAATTTTCCGCGCTTACCGGTTTTTGTGGTCGAGAGCTTGTTGAGCGCATCTTTTAACACAGTGTCTGCGGCTTCAAACTTATTTAAGTCAATCGTGTCATTTATATTTCCGATACGGGTATTAATATCATCGGTAGCGGTGCTTGATGCGCTGTCGTTCTGGCTCACGAATACGGTGTTCATAAACGAAGCGGAATTGATATGGAACAGTTCCTGCCCGATCTTTTCTGAAAAATCGGAACTTTCAACGTTCTTGTCGGCATCGTAAAGTTTAAACACGTCTTCCAATGACTTAGTGCCAAAAGAACGCTCTATCCTATAGCGTTTTCCTTTCGTCTCAAACACGAGATTTCCGCCGAAGGCTCCACCCTGCCAGGGCTTAAAGCGTTTTCTTTCGTTGTCGGTCACCTTTTGTCTTCCGTCGCCTTCAAAGCCGTAAAACATTGCGCGGATAAAAGCCGCAAGCGTACTTTTTCCCCAGCCGTTGTTTTCCTTTATTACATTAATACCTTCGGAAAAATCATATCTGAACTCATGCAATTTTCCAAAGTTTTCAACATATACCGATTCTATCTTCATACTTCAAGTTTACCTCCGGATATCACGTAAATACCCTGCTTTATCACGTTAGCTTTTTCTTCGTCACTTAAGTCCGAAGCTTTGACCAGCCGCACGAACTCGCCCTTTAACGACTCATCGAGCATATACGAATCGTAATCGACGCTCAGTCTGCTCTCATCGTAAAGTTTTACAAAGAAATAGTTGTCTTTGAGCGTATTTACAATATATTCCGGCTCTTTCTCGCACTCAACGTCAACTTCACCTTTAAGCACGATCTTGACAAGATCACGTTCCGTCGCGTTGCTGTTTGAGAGGGCACTTTCGGTCTTTGAAAGTATCTCCGGTGTTGTGGAAAGTCCCGTTATATCGACATCCACCTCGTAAAGTCTTCTTGACGCGAACGAAATGAACTCATCGCTCACCGTTCTGTTCTCTTCGTCAACGGTAAGAAGAACAAACCCGTGATCTCCGCACTCATCGAAGCCCCGGCCGTCAAGGCAGCCGCAATAGCAATATTTGCCCTCTCCGTCAAGAGCCTCAGACTTATATTCATGAATGTGACCGAGTGCAAGATAGTTGATGCCCTTATTCTTAAAGAGTTTAAGATTGATTATCTCAGCCTTATCCTTCAAAACGGCTTCCGATTCCTGCCCGTGCATCATCACGATGTTGATATCGTACGGATCGGGCGAGAATGCTTCCTGTACACGTGCGGCATTTCCTTCATTAAGTTCAATTCCGTAAAGCTTTACTCTCCCGCTTTGTGACAGCTCATAGCATGTCCAATCATCGCCAAAGAGCTTAAGATTATCCGGAACCTCCTCGCTTGCTTCGTCGTAAAATCCGTTTTTGTCATGATTTCCCTTGATATAGTAAAAATAAATATCGGGATGAGATGTGATCTCGTTTTTCACAACATTAAGAGCGGTCGCCGATACAACTTTCGTATCAAACAGATCGCCCGCTATAAGTATCGCTTCAACATCGTTCTTTACCGCATAATCAACCATTCGAACGAACGTGTTCAAAAGCTCCGTTTTTCGTATTTTTGCTTTTTCTTTGGAAAGATTTGCTGTCATCTTGGAATCAAGATGAAGATCCGCCGTATGGATTATTTTCATATCCAACCCCCTAAAAATACTCTTTCACGATTATAACACAAAAAGAGCCCCGACCAAAGGCCGGGGCTGAGTATTAATACTTTTTTAAGCATTGAACATAAGCTTTTCGTCATTGAATGCTTTTGTAACAAGTACGGTTATCACTATACCGATTATCAATGTGCATGCGAATGAGATAAAGAAGTTCAGCAGACTCAATTCATTTGAACAGATATCGCTGATGGCAAGCGCATTGCCGTAAACGGGAACCGCATAATGAATTGTGGGTGTTTCTTTACCCGTTCTGAACATCGTAAGCATACCCATGATAATGATAAGCGGGTACAAAGGTGAGATTATCGAGCTGGCTGCCTTTGTGTTGGGCGAATATACAGCGATGAGCGCTATAAGTCCCACATAAAGGATAACAAGCGAAAGCATGATGAGCAAAAGCTCGATTATCTGCAACGGGGAGAAAGAAACCCCTCCGGACATTGCCGCAAATCCGCCTGAACTGCCCATAAAAATAAACGCACCTAACATTGAAACAGTGGTGACTGCAGCTGAAATACTTGAAAGTATCGCCATGGAAACGATCTTTCCGATCGCGATCTCGCTTCTTTTTACAGGGGAGATCAGCATGCTCGAAAGCGTTCCGCGTTCTTTTTCACCTGCTATCGCATCAACACCGACACTCATAACGCCCGCAAAGAGCATAAGTACTACCATGTAAGGAAGAAGCATCTTCATAAACTGTGAGTTGGACTGCTCGTCCTTTGTAAGGATGACTGTGGTAACGCTCATGGCTTCAAGCATTCTTACATCGCCGTAACGTTTTCCGAGGAGCAGGTTCTTGTATGTTCCGAGTACTGAATTGGTGAACATACTGTAAGCCTGCGAAGAATAGTTCTCGGAATCGTTGAAGCTTACTTCAAGATTGGGCAGTGTACTTCCGCCGTTAACGTAGTCTTCAACCTGTTCATCAAAATTCTTCGGAACAATGACACAAAGGTCTGCTTTGCCATGTTTAATGTTGTCAACAATTGTATCTTTATCTGTTTCGTAAGCTGCCGAATCTATATAGTTGATGTTGGCATTTCCTGAAAATCCGCTGAAATCGATGGCGCTTTTAAGTTCTTCGGTCGCATCCACAACGGTAACGATCGCGGTATGTTCCGTAATATCCTTTTCCATGGAACCGATCATCTTACCCATAATGCCGTAAATGGCAAACATGATGAGCACCGGAAGTATGTAAAGGCTGAATATAAGCTTTCTGTCCGAGAAAACTCTGAAAAGTTCTTTTTTAATGATGAGTGATATCTTGTTCATTATTCTTCCTCCTTTTCAGACTCTTTGTTTTCCATGAAAAGTTTAAAGAAAGCGTCTTCGAGATCGCCAGTCTGAGTCTTTTCAAGTACTTCGGGGATGGTTCCCTCTATAACTTTGCGTCCGCCGATGATCATGGCTACTTTATCGCAGAGTTTCTCTGCTTCGGGCATGATATGAGTGGAAATGATGACAGTTTTTCCTTCTGCTCTTAACTTTTTAAGATAATCAAGTACCACTCTTGCCGTTACGATATCAAGACCCGATGTGGGCTCGTCGAAAATAACGACCTCGGGATCGTTTACGAGATTAACCACGATTGAAGCCTTCTGCTTCATACCGGTTGAAAGCTCTTCGATCTTTTTGTCTTTGAAATCGTTCATGTTAAAAGTATCGAACAGTTCTTTCTTACGAGCCTCGATAGTCTTTTCATCAAGGTTTTTGAGTCTTCCGAAAAACGTGAAAAGATAATCTACCGTGAAATGCTCGTCAAGCTTGATCTCGTTTGTAAGGAAGCAGATGGAATCTCTGACCTTTTGAGCATCCTTTACCGTATCGTAACCACAAACCTTTATATCGCCTTTTGTGGGGCTGAGCAGTGTTGCCACACATCTCATCGTCGTGGTCTTTCCTGCACCGTTGGGACCGAGAAGTCCTGTGATCTCACCCGGCTTAGCCGTTAATGAAAGGTCGCTTACTGCGGTCTTAACGTCTTTGTTCGTTTTGAGTTCTTTTTTCTTTTTGGCACTAAGTTTGTATATCTTAGTGAGCCCGTTGATCTCAATCATTTTTAACTCTCCTCCTAATGTAATTCATTCTTCTATATGATCATTCTTCCCAGAATAGGTCATCCAATGTTTTATCAAGTGCTTTGCATATCGCAATGCACAGTTTTATTGACGGGTTATAATCTCCCTTTTCTATTGCATTTATCGTTTGCCTTGAAACCTGACATATCTTCGCCAGGTCGTCCTGAGAAAGATCTTTGCCCGCGCGTGCCGCTTTGACTTTAAGATTCTTCATCCGATCCCTCCCTGTCGCTTAAAAGATGCTTGATCGTCATGATTATCATTACGTAAAGGATCATAAACAATATGATCACATTTCCAAAAGTGTTGGAAAGCACTCCGTTTTTGACATACGAACCGTTCACGTAATTTGAGACTGCAGGAAAAATGTTCAATAATGCACAGACAATAAATATGAGCATTGTTCTGCCGTATTTTTCGTTGAGTCCGATATACGCATCGGTAAATACCGCCTGAGTCACATATACTATAAGTGATAAAGTACCGCCGATCAACGCCACGAGCCCTGTCTGCACCGGAAATCTGAAATGTCCCAGATCCAGCAGATAGATTAACAGCCAATATCCGAGCCCCGTATAGAAGGCACTTTCAAATGCCTTGCCCTTCATAAGTTTCTGACGTTCATCATACTGACCCTTTAAAGAGTGGTTGGTCCTTGAGATCAATATAAGCGCGATCGCTATCAATATTCCCACCAAAACTCCTGCGAGTATAAATACAATTAACAATGCTGAGTCCATTTTCTTCCTCCGTTGAAGCGTCAATAAATACAGTCAAAAATACTTTAAAAAACTTTCATCGTTATGACTACAAGTAAAACGATCGAAACAATGTAGAAGGGCCACATTCCCCAACCTGCAAATGCGAATGATGCTTTACCGGGGTTGGACGCGGTTTCTTTAACCTTCATTTTACTAAGGAATACAAAGAACAATACTCCTCCTACAATCGCTGCAAGTATTTCTATCACGGTTGCCACTGAAAAGATCATCGTCTTAACCGGAGAAGTGGACATACCGTTCAAAGCCCACATAAGTATTACCGATGAATATGTGTTGATGATCGCATGATAAATGATCGAATATTTAATGTTACGTGTCTTTACATAAATGAACCCGAATATCAGTCCAAGGAAAAATGCATAGAAAAACTGCTGAAGGTTCATATGGAAAAGTCCGAAGAAAAGTGCCGAAACCAGAATGGCAAAGCCGTTTCCGAAACGTGACATTCTGTCGATAAG
>JAILEQ010000093.1 GCA_024687305.1 Lachnospiraceae bacterium
GTCATTTCAAATAAGTAATCGATCAATGCGGTTATAACGAATACCACAACTATTCCGACTGCTATCCCTATAACTACCTCTTTTTTTTCCGTAGGTATTGTATCCACGGAAAACGCCATAAACAAAACAGCCGCTTCAATAATGGCAAGTTCCGCTATATTTTTGACCAGCATCTGTTTAACAGAGAGTTCTTTGTCCCGTTCAAGCAGTATTACGGGAAGCGTTCCGATGATTGCGTATATGAGCGGAGAGGCATAAGCCTGATAACTGAATGTCCGGTCCGAGTCAAAAGCAAGTCCGAGAACCATCAAAAGGATCGTGATCAGAGTTACTTCTATAAAATATAGTTTCAGAGCTTTTTCAACTGTTCTTTTAAATTTATTCATGATTATCCCCCATCAGAGTCTTTTTAAAATTCGGGAAATATCTACGCGAAATAATGACTTCTTCATTATTTATAAGCAAAGCCACATATCTTCCGCTGAGTCCGGGTTTGATCGACTTAACTTTCATAAGATTAAGAAGCATTCCCTTCTGTATCCGGATAAATGAACTTTTGGCGAGCATTTCTTCCATTTCATATATACGCAGATTAACTTCGTAGTTTTTATCTGCGGTATAAATGAAAGCCCGGTCGTCAACCGACTCAATGTAATATACATCGGGAACCGCCACTTCATATATATCGCCGTCAATTATCCCGTTAAGAACGCCCTGACGCGATTTTACAAACGATATGATCTCGTTTACTTCATCGGAGATTTTGTGACATCTGATCTCCAAAAGTTCCGGTTCACTTATCGGGACCTTGCTTACCTTAAGCTGCATATCTTACTCCTGTGACACATTAAGTTTTTTCAGTAAAAAGAAACTGTATATAGTCAGAATTGTGATATAAATTATAACACATATCATCTCAAACAGTTCCGGATCCGCCAAAAGAGACTTGGCGGCATCGGAAGTATCCTTTTCAAAAGCCGATAAAGAATTGTTGAGTGAATGAAAAACGATACAGGGTATCAGGCTTTTTCCTTTGTAAAAAAGAATCACAAGCGCAAAACCCACAGCGATCGCAAATACTATCTGAAATATTGTCTTTACAAGATCCTGACCGTTTAAAAGATTTACAATATGTCCGATACCAAAAGTCAGAGATGCCACGATTACGGCCGAATTTATATTTTTCTGTGCCATTCCGACAAAAAGAAAACCTCTGAACAAAATCTCTTCCAAAAAGCCTACGCAGCACATACTTATTACAAACAATACCGTTTCGAGAGGGCCGTAATTTAGCTTTATCCCGAATATCAGCCCCGAGCAGGCAACAATTATTAGCGGTACAAAGAAACCTGCTCTTGCAAGTTTATATTTTGGAAGGGTCAGACCGTATTTTTCGGTGTGACCGTTTTTTACGATCCATACAGCCGTGATTAGTGAAAACAAAACGTGAAATATTGCCGGAATAAGTTTGGAGAATCCGATGGTTTCAGAAATCGTTTCCGATATTATTGTTCCGATCACATAAATTACTATCATTATGATTGCAAAAGAGACTTCATTTTTATGGTAAATCTTATTCATGGATGTTCCTCCTTAGAAACGATAAATATCTTTATTGCGACTATATCCAAGAAAGATTTCAGATTCAAGCGATAAAGGGGTGAAATGCATTTTTGTGCCGTAAGATGCAATTGTTTCAATAAAAAACGGATCTCTTAATGCAGAGATCCGTGATTTCATGTAAAAGCCCGGTGAAATCGGTCGCAAATCGATCATGAGAAATGCAGACACTTCTCATAAGATCATATAGATAATTCGGTAAACGACATTTCTGTACCAGCGATCGCCTCCGTCTTCAAGGTCAACACCGTTGTCGCAGCTGTTATAAAAGCGCTTGGCAAGACTAAAATTCTTGATAAACTTCGGAAGTCTGTCATAGCGATAGTAGATGAATCCGTGTGTGTAGATCTCTGCGGCGAGCTGCTTTACCGACATTTCGGTTATTTTCTTGTTTTCTATGATTTCCTTGGCTTTTTCAAAACATTTCTTCTTATTATTATAATCGGTACACATACCGATGTTTAAATATTTCTTGGGCATATACCATTCTCATTTCCTATAATATATTTTCTGCTATCCATCCGGTAAGGCCCCCGGGGAGTCTTTCGTCCATAGGAGTGTTGTCGTCAAACATGAGATTACATTGTACCGCATTCATCAGACAATGCTGCCCCATTTCAATTCCGCCCTCTATGGAGGCTATACCTTTGTCTCCGTTTCTGACCCACTCAGGGATAAAAAGAAAACAATGCTTCATTCTTTTAAGTCTGTCCAGGCGGGGAGCGATCTCTTCTTCATAATCATGAAACTCATCACGTCTTCCTATGGCAAGAAATAGAGTTTTGTCTTTTTTGTCGTATTCGTCCAATACTTCATCACTTCCCAAACTTGACGATCCGACAGGAATGACCGCATCAAAATCATCCATAAAGGTGGCCATGAGTTTGAGAACCATTGTTGCACCGCTGGA
>JAILEQ010000105.1 GCA_024687305.1 Lachnospiraceae bacterium
GGAATGCCCTGGAAGCGATCGTTAAAGTAGTTGTTGTCGTAAGTGTAGCGTACGGGAAGCCGTTTGATGATGGAGGCCGGGAGGTCTTTGCAGTCGCGTCCCCATTGTTTTTCGGTATATCCCTTAATCAGCTTTGTATAAATGTCGGGTCCCACCAATGATAGCGCCTGTTGTTCCAAATTTTCAGCATCTTGACCGTTAAGGTCAAGTTTCTGGCTTTCTATTTTCGCACGCACCTCTTCAGGAGTCTTAAGCCCCCACATCTTACTGAAAGTGTTCATGTTGAAGGGGAGATTGTAAAGTTCGTCTTTATAGACCGCGATAGGCGAATTTACAAAGTTATTGAACTCCGTAAACTGATTAACGTAGTCCCAGACCTCTTTGTCGGAGGTGTGGAAGATATGGGCTCCGTACTTATGGACATTTATGTCATTTTCTTTTTCGGTGTAGATATTACCTGCGATATGCGGACGTTTGTCGATCACAAGACAGCTCTTTCCGATCTTTGTTTTCTCGTGAGCAAATACCGCTCCGAAAAGTCCCGCACCTACTATGAGATAATCGTATTTTTTCATGATCTTACCTTTCTTGGCTTATTTACGGCCTTTTTTGACTTTTTCTTTGTGCGGTGAAACAGTACAAAAAGCCATATTCCGAGTAAAGCTCCAAGTGAGTCGATCCCGACGTCACCCGCGGACATGTAGCGCCCGGGAATGAGATGCTGATGAAACTCATCCGATATGGCGTAAAGAAAAACAATCGTTTCCGAAAAAATGCATGCCACCCATTTGTTTCTGACCAGATCGGTCAAAGCATATATCGTACACCATCCGAACACTGCATATTCGGTAAAGTGTGCACATTTTCTGATAAGCCAGTGTATCTTGTCGGGAGTCAGATGAGTAAGTCCCGTTTGATTGATCTGCTCGACTATCTTCATGACTTCGTTGAAGATCTTTCCGCTCGCAGCTGCCGATTCTTCGCCCGGCATTTGTGAGAAGAAAAAGATCACGCCCATCATCACGAGCATAGGTATAAATTTAAGTATCCTTTTCATAAAGCATATACTACCACAAGGGGTGGAAAAACGCCAATGGATGATGTAGAATTATCGTCATGAAAAAGTCGTTTTTATCATTCATAACAGCATTTTTAATATTTGCGGTCTGCGTAAGTATTTCTCTTTTCTCTACGCGCGGCATCTGGATCTACTACGGAGATTTCAACATCCAGCAGATCCCGTTTTATATACATCTTCACGACCTTGTAAGAAGCGGGAACCTTTGCTACGACTGGTCTACCGATCTTGGCGGAAGTGTTATCGGATGTTATTCTTTTTACATTTTGGGAAGTCCGTTTTTCTGGCTTTCTGTTCCGTTTAAGTCGGAGTGGGTCCCTTATCTTATCCCGTGGATAAATGCACTCAAATACGGTGTGATGGCTCTTACGTCTTATTTATGGCTTAAACGTCACACAAAGACCGAAGAAGCAGCGTTCATGGGTTCACTTTTATATGCATTTTCCGGCTATTCGGGAGCGGTGCTCGTCTACAATCATTTCCACGACGTTTGCGCACTTTTCCCGCTGTGGCTTTTGTGCTTCGATCTTTTGATGGAAAAAAAGAAAAGGATTCCCTACATCCTGATGACTATGCTCATGGCGATAGTCAATTACTATTTCTTTGTGGGGGAGGCCGTATTTCTTTGCATATATTTCTTTTGCAGATATTTCATCAGGAAAGAAGAAAACTCTCGTTTTAATTCACTTAAACTCACCTGGCGCGCACTTTGGTGCTCGTTTGCAGGCGTTATACTGTCTCTTTGGTATCTTATACCTGCGATCTACTATACGATGGGCAATTCCCGTTTAAAGAGTGTGCTTATGGGCGCAGATCTCGTGGCGTACGAAGAACCCGTTATGCCACTTGGGATCATCAAGAACACGGTTTTACTGCCCGATCTGTCGGGGTTAAATTCAATGTTTAACCCTCAATACAGTCGTGTATCCGGCGTCGGAGCATATCTTCCGATGATCTCGATCGCATGTGTAATCGCTTATTTCATTATATATAAAGGAAAAGATGTTTCGCTTGAATACAAGTGGCCAAAGAGAGTCCTTTTTGTAAGCCTCATATTTGCCTTTATTCCGGGACTCAATGCATTGTTCTCGGCTCTTAACACTGAGTATTACGCAAGATGGTATTTCATGCCGGTCCTTATTATGGCGCTTGTGAGCGTTCGCGTTTTAGAGACGCTTCCCGCTGAAAAAGAAAACATTTCTCCTATTATAAAGGGAAATATCTGGGTGACAGGGTTCATCGCATTCTTTGCGATCTGCGCCGTTTTGCCCGCAAAAACGGAAGAAGGGGAGCTCACCATACTCGGAGCACTTAAAAATCCCGAGCAGCTTGCCGCAGAACTTTTGTTTACCGTGTTGATGACGGGCGTTTTCTTTGTGCTGCTTTGCTTTGTGTTTAAGAAGATAAAGAGCATAAAGCCTATAGTCATATGCGTATCGGCAGCATGCCTTTTAACCTGTGGCATAATGATCACGGAAGGCGATATGCTGGTCGAAAAAGACAGGGCGAACTCCTTTATTGAGCAATGTTTGAAAGATAGAGTCGAATTTCCCAAAACGGAAGACTGGTACAGGATAGAGACCGAACAGGACGTTTTCAATTATCCGATGGTTTGGAACATGCCCACCAACACTTCATTTATCAGCACGATCTCAACTTCGATCATCGATTTTTACGAGGGTATCGGACTTTCAAGAAAGGTCACGTCGCGTCTCACAGTTTCAAGGATCGGCGCGAGAACGCTGTTTTCAACCCGTTATTTGATAGTGGAAAAAGAAACCCCGATCGAGCATATAGGTCATATAGACGAAGACGCGGACCTAAGCAAGTTCACTCTCATGACTTCATCGAATGGCTTTGATATTTACGAAAACAATCACTATATACCAATGGGCTTTTCTTTTGACGAGTATGTGACGGAAGAAGAGTTCGCCGAAGGCGGCGGAGAAGACGGTGCCATCGACAGAGG
>JAILEQ010000106.1 GCA_024687305.1 Lachnospiraceae bacterium
GCGCCGACATTTAAGTTAAAGTAAAACTTCAATTTCCTGTCATCTTTTATGATGCTCTTATAAAAGATGAGCGAGAAAACAAGCACCGCTGCCGCCTTTAAGATGTTCGTATACGATATGTCAAAGTCGTCAAGGTACGAGCCGTCATAGTACGGATATATCAAAAAAGCAACTTTTCGTATCGGCTCTCTTAAAACGACCAACGCCGCGGTAAGTGCCGCAACTATTGCGATGTGCCATCTTTTGTACTCAAAATTTGCCAGATAATATATCGGGATCACGATGAGCACCGTCATATGTATCGTCGCCGCAAGCACTATGAGCGCGATAAACTCAAGGTGACGCCCCGCGAGCACGAACTTTATCGAGTAAAGCGCGATCGCAAATGCGAGATAATATCTGACCGTATTGAGGCTCGAGAAGTAAAAGCCGTTCGTGAGCAGTAAAAACAGGCTCGCCGCGAACCAGTCGCTCTCGTCGTAGAGCGCTTTTACGAAAAAGTATGCGGTGATCGCCGAAAATACGAAAAATATCGGCATGTAGTTATCATATCCCGCAAACCACTGCACTATCTTAACTATCAGGTTAAATCCAAACTCGCTTGAGACGACTCTCGACTGCGCGATGAGCTCAAAGTTGTTGCGATACACCCAAAAGTCGTTGCCGACCGCGATCCTGGTGCCCGAAAGGAAAGCCAGCACAAAGAAAACGGCAAACGCGATCGTTTCGTTTATCTTTAGCTGCTTAAGCGACTTAGTACGTTCATATATTGAGTTTTCTTTTACCATCACTGCAAGTAAAACGCAGACGATAGTAACGAGGGAATATATGATCATGTTAATCCTTTGTGTAGAGCGAATCGTCCATGAGTATCAAAAGTCTCACCACAATGCACGAAACGAAAAGACCGATTATCGCGCCGAGCATAAATACCTGGGGGATGTTCTTGTATACAAAGTACTTTTCAGCCTTCGATACGTTGAAAACTTCCGCGCTGTCAACTTCGTCTATGTCGGTTACAAATCCGGTGACCGTCTCGCTTATTACCGAAGCGATCTCATCGGTGAGCTTCGGATCGTGTGTGGTTATCACGAAAAATACGACTCTTTGATCGGCCTGAACTTCAGCAGTCAGATACGATTTAAGTTCGTCTTTTGAAACCGTAAATTTTCCTGCGTCAACAAGCGGATCCAAGTACTTGTCGCTTGTTATCCACTGTCCCCAGGTATAAAAGTTGATGTAGTCGTACATGTTTCCGGCGCTGTCTTCGCCGTATTTTACGTGCACGCTCACTTCGGCCCTGTAATCAAAATTTCCGATCACGGTCTTTGATAACGTATAGGGGATGCCGAGTATGAGGGCACCCGCGATCGTGGAGAGCAATAGCACTTTCCACTTTTTTAAAAACATCGATGTGAACTTTCTGTAATAGGAGCCGTCTCGTTCCATTGTCTCTCCGATCATTCGTCTTCTTTGATACCCTCTGAAGCGTCTTTAAGCAATGCCGTAACCTGTTCTTCTTTCACACCTTCCGTTGCATCGGGGGTAAAAAGAACACGGAGCGTTAAAAACATAAGTTTAAGATCGAGCCAAATGCTGTAATTTTCTATGTAGCAAAGGTCGAGTTTAAGCTTGTCGTAGGGGGTTGTGTTGTATTTGCCGTACACCTGCGCATATCCCGCAAGTCCGGCTTTCACTTTCATCCTGTAAGCAAACTCGGGCATCGCTTCCATGTACTGAGCGATTATCTCGGGACGCTCGGGACGGGGTCCTATAAAGGACATGTCGCCTTTAAGGATGTTAAATAACTGCGGAAGTTCATCGAGTCTTACTCTTCTTATGAACTTTCCTATCGGGGTAATCCTCGGATCGCCCTTCTTGGCAAGTCTGGCGACACCGTTACTCTCTGCGTCGACGCGCATGCTTCGAAACTTAAGTATCTTAAATTCTTTGGCGTTTATGGTGCATCTTGTCTGTTTGTAAAGAACAGGGCCTCTGTCGCACGCCTTTACCATTATCGCGGTGATCAGCATAAACGGCGAAGTCACTATGATAAGAAGAAGCGATAATATGATATCTATGACTCTCTTTATTATCTGCTGTTCGATCTTCATGGCATATTCGCGGGTTAGAAGTATCGGCGAATCGAAAAGATGCAGTTCCTCGGCTCCGGCTATTATAACGTCGGAGATCTTTGGCATGGTATAGACTCTTATGCTCTTTCCGTAACAGAACTTAAGGAGCGTGTTCCGTTCGGAATTGGGAATGTCCCAGATCATTACGGCGTCATGGTCAAGTATCATATTGCTGATCGCATCGGTGCCCGCGTTAATGTTGACGGTGCCGCCGATTATGAACTTGTCTCTTCTTGTTCCGATCTTTTCAACTATCGAATCTATCGGTCTGTCACCGTGAACGAGAAGTATGCGTCTTGGCGGGAAGATCTTTTTATAAAGCACGTTTGAAAAGATCATCCAGATCGTCGACCATGCAAGCTGTATGAGTAACATCGACCAATAATATTCAAGACTCATCATGTCCGAGATCATAAGACACAACTGGAAATATGTGATGATATCCACCATGAGTGTCGCCATGATCTGAGAAAGCACCAGCTCTATGTTTCTTTGATACCCTATACGTACGGTTCCGTAAAGACTCGCAAACACATACATGAAAACAAAGTATACGGTGCCCACCAGCATGAAGCCTTTGTAGCCCACACGCTCGGGCGTATAGTAGCTGTAGTATTCGATCTCGTAGTACATAAATATCGTTATCTGGACGCCTAAATTTATAAGCGCCAGTATGTACTGCATCATTCTTTTATATGCTTCTATCTTTTTCAACTAAGAAGATCTCCTCTTATTTGATTTATTTACTCTTCTGTATGTGGCAAGCCATGCCCAAAGAACAAAGTGCCATGAAGCCGAGAAGATGTTTCTTTCGGCTACTTTCCTTAGTAACACCCAGATACGTCTCAGCGCCTCGACTTTGTTAGCCGAAAGCGTTCCCGATACTCTGCGGTATTTGACCAGATTTTCGTTGAGCCCGTACGCGGTGTAGCCCGCCTTAAGAATGTTCCACCATGTGGCGGTATCCTCGCTTTTTATGTTGGGCATCTTTATAAGTTCGTCTGGGATAATGCAACGGTCTATCATCACGGTCGAAGTAAATATGATCGTACTGTGGAGCGCTCTCTTGTAGGGAAGCGTCTTTGGCACTTTGACAACCGAGCCGTTTCCGACTCCGTCACCGTCTGCAAACTCATAGCTTGTGAACACAAAGCCCGCATTGTTGTCCTGCATGAACTTAAGCTCTTTTGAGAGTTTGTCCTTTTCCCAAAGATCGTCGGCGTCAAGAAAGGCTATATATCGCCCTTCTGCTTCCGAAAGTCCTCTGTTACGTGCGGCGTAGGCGCCTTTGTTTTCTTGCTGCCTTATAAGCCTTACACGAGGGTCGTCGTAGCTTTCGATCAGCTCGCACGATGAATCGGTCGAACGGTCGTCAACGAGCAGCAGTTCAAAATCGGTAAAGTCCTGAGCCAAAACCGAGTCGATCGTTTCTTTTATGAACTTTTGTGCATTGTAGACCGGTACAATGATCGAGATCTTATCTTCCATTAACGGTTCCTGCGCATTATCAGGTATTCGTCGGTCTTATCAAGCTTTGTAAAGCCACGCGACACGAGTGTCTCTTCTATCTTTTCGGACAACGTCGCCGCGGGAAGCATGACAACATCGACCTTTTCAAGCTCTTTGTTGACTTTAAGAGCCGGGCAATATATCGAATCAACGTAGTCGTCTGTGTAGACTTCCATCGTTGTCATCATCTTCAAAAGATCTTCGCTGTCTTTGTTGTAGGGTTCAAAGTTTATGCCTGCGAGCATCGTGGGGTTATAGAGGTCTCTTCCGTATATCGGGCAGACCGATGCGTCGTAAAATCTAACGTTCTCCATTATCTCTCTGGGCGCCCAGAGGGTGACGGCGCTCTCGTCGCCTTTTATGTCTGCCACGTTTACTGCCTCACGGTCCCAAGAAAACGTTGCGCCCTTAAACGGCATGAACGAACAGCACGCCAATATGAGTAAACCTGCGCTTATCACGAACGTTTTCTTTTCACCCAAATACTCGTAAGCGTCTACGAGCGACCTGCCGATCAGCGCCGTTCCGAGGAAATATAACGGAAGCGGTGTCTTTTCGGTCTTTTTGCGTAAAAGCTGAAATACGACCGAGAAAACGTAAAGTGCGAACAGCTTGCCCGCAAGGTTCATCGTAAGATAACTTTTCAGTCCCTCAACGGCTGCAAAGAAAAATCTGTCAGTCTTTATAAGTCCGGTAAACGGAATCACCAAAAATGCGGCAAGGCAGAAGCGCTTTTGCAAACATACGAGTATGATGAGCGGTACCAGCACGCCAAAGCCCCATGCAAAACCCGAGTAGCCCTGCATTAAGAGCGGACGGCCGATCGTTACGGGGATCGCGTTGTCGGGAAGGTAGGTCCCGGCGATGAGAAGCAGCAAATGAAAGATCATAAACAGGCTTCTGTGCTTTTCCTTTACCGCATACGCCGATATCTCATTCATTATAAATATGTGCGCGGTGTAGGTGATCGCGGGGACGATCGTGCCGGTAAGGACCGGTATGTCTATGTTAAATGCGCTGCAAAGGCACGCGTAGAGCATGGGCACTATCTCGATCTTTACAAATATCGGAAGGCCGGCTTCCATTTTGGTGCCAAGAAGCGACGAATATTCGTAAATCTTTCCGGTGTAGAGCGTCGTGCGGACCGTCTCGACCGTTACGTCGTTTACATAGGAAGGCGCGAGCACAAATACCGAAAAGGCGCCGAGCAGGATCGCGGGTATGAGCCAGATCAGTATCTTTTTGTCAAAGTTTTGAAATCTTACATCATTTTTTACAAATCCGTACAGAACGATCGGTACCGAACCTGCCGTAAAGGCCGTCAGCACAATGCCGAAAAGTCTTGTAAGGTCGTTAAGATTTCCGTGCAGCTTAAGCTCTATCAAAAGTGTCGCAAAAAAGCATACAAAAACGGAAAGAACACCGATGACCCATCTTAAGGGGCCTCTTAACGTCCTCTCTCCGAGTATTATCGTAAATGCAGTTCCTAAAATGTATGGTACTCCCAAAAGGAGAAACACAAAAAGAATGATCATTTATCACTCCGATCAGATCTTCTCTTTAACTATATAAATGGGGCGGTTCTTTACTTCCATATATACTTTCGAAAGATACTGCCCGAGTATGCCCACACAGAAAAGCTGTATGCCTCCCATGAAGATGATTATACATGCCATGGAGGGCCAGCCGTTTGTAGGGTCGCCGAAAATCAAGGTTCTTATGATGATTAACACTATCGCAACAAACGCAAGAAACGTAAAGAAAAGTCCGAGTACGCTCACTATCGCAAGAGGTGCGGTGGAAAAGCCCATGATGCCTTCGAGGGAATATTTGAAAAGTCCCCAGAAAGACCATTTCGTTTCGCCTTTACGTCTTTCAACGTTTTCAAACTCAAGCCACTTGGTGTTAAAACCTACCCAGCCGAATATTCCTTTGGAAAAACGTGTATATTCTTTCATGGAAACGATCGAGTCTACCATCGCACGCGACATGAGGCGGTAATCTCTTGCGCCGTCCACGATGTCGGTCTTTGCGATCCTTCGCATAATGCGGTAAAACATCCTTGCAAAGAAAGAACGGATCTTTGGCTCGCCTTTTCTCGATACGCGCCTGGTTGCCACACAGTCGTATCCGCCGTTAAATATCTCATCGAACATCTTGGGAAGGAGCGACGGGGGATCTTGCAGATCGGCGTCCATCAGGGCAACGTAATCACCGTTTGCGTTCTCAAGGCCCGCAAATATGCCGGCTTCTTTTCCGAAATTTCTTGAAAAAGATAAAAGGTGAACCCTTTTATCGCTCTCAATGAGCTTCTTGACTTCCGCCACGGTTGCGTCCTTTGAGCCGTCGTCAACAAAGAGTATCTCGGTATCTATATCGTGAGATTTAAAATACTCTTCGTTTTTCATTATCTCGTCGTAGACGTCTTTTACGTTTTCTTCCTCGTTGTAACAGGGGATCACGGCCGAAAATAACATTTTTCCTCCGAATGCGAGTTACATCCTCGCGTCTTTATAGTTTTCTTTAAACCAGTCGTAAGAAAGCTTGACGCCTTCTTCAAGATCTACTTTGTGCTTCCAGCCGAGGCCGTGAAGCTTCGTTACATCAGTAAGCTTTCTGGGGGTTCCGTCGGGCATGTCTTTGTTCCAGACTATTTCGCCTTCGTAACCCACAATGCGCTTAACCGTTTCGGCAAGCTCTTTAATGGTCACTTCGACGCCGGTACCTATGTTCACATGCTGCTCACCCGAGTAGTTTTCAAGCAAGAATACGCAGGCGTCCGCCATGTCGTCAACATATAAGAACTCTCTTAAAGGTGTGCCCGTGCCCCAAAGTTCAACGCTTGGTGCATTGCCCTCCTTCGCTTCATGGAACTTTCTGATCATCGCGGGCATAACGTGTGAACCCGAAAGATCGTAGTTGTCATGAGGTCCGTAAAGGTTTGTGGGCATGCAGCTTATATAATCGTCACCGTATTGGCGCTTATAAAACTTGCACATCTCAAGTCCCGAGATCTTTGCGATAGCATATGCTTCATTGGTGGTCTCGAGGGGACCGGTCAAAAGTGCGTCCTCGGGAATGGGCTGAGGAGCCATTCTCGGATATATGCATGTGCTTCCAAGGAAAAGAAGCTTCTTTACGTTATGAGTGTGCGAAGCGTGAATGACGTTACACTGTATCTGCATGTTTTCATATGCAAACTCTGCGGGAGTGGTGTTGTTTGCGTTTATACCGCCAACTTTTGCAGCGGCCAGCACCACAACGTCAGGGTTTTCTTCGTCAAAGAACCTGTTTACGCCCGCCTGATCTTTAAGATCCAGCTCTTTGTGGGTTCTTGTAACAATATTTGTATATCCCTTGGACTCAAGATTTCTTACTATCGCGCTGCCAACCAGGCCTCTGTGACCGGCTACGAAGATCTTGTCCGTTTTCTTTATGCAATATTCCATTACTTTACGCCTGCTTCCTTAAGGTCCGATTCGACCATCATTTTTACGAGACCTTCAAACGATACGTCGCGCTTCCAGCCAAGCTCGTTCTCGGCCTTGGTGCAGTCGCCCCAAAGAAGGTCGACCTCTGCGGGTCTGAAGAACTTGGGATTGACGTCCGCCATAAGCTTTCCGGTCTTTACGTCGTATGCCTTTTCGTCTACGCCGGTGCCCTCGAAGCGAAGTTCGATGCCGGCTGCCTTAAATGCGAGAGTAAGGAATTCACGCACCGTGTGGGTCTCATTTGTGGCAAGCACGTAGTCGCCGGGATTGTCCTTTTGAAGCATGAGCCACATGCCCTTTATGTAATCGCCTGCGAAGCCCCAGTCGCGCTTTGCGTCAAGGTTTCCAAGCGATACTTTATCCTGCTTGCCGGCCAAGATGGCGGCAACCGCAAGAGTGATCTTTCTGGTAACGAAAGTCTCGCCGCGCCTTGGAGATTCGTGGTTAAAAAGAATGCCGTTACAGCAGAACATATCGTACGATTCTCTGTAGTTTACCGTTATCCAATAGCTGTAAAGTTTGGCCACTCCGTAAGGAGACTTCGGATAAAAAGGAGTCTTTTCGCTTTGAGGTGCGGTTTCGGGAAGACCTCCGAAAAGCTCGGATGTCGATGCCTGATAGAACCTGCACTTTGGATTGGCAAGGCGGATGGCTTCAAGTATCTTAAGTGTCGCAACGCCCGTTGCCTCCGCGGTATATTCGGGGATCTCAAAAGATACGCCTACGTGACTTTGTGCCGCAAGATTGTAGACCTCGTCGGGCTTTATCTCGCCCATTATCCTTATAAGACACGATGAATCGGTCATGTCTGCGTAATGTAAAAAGAAAGTTTTATTGTTTGCGTCCGACTCCAAAATGTGGTCGATACGCTGAGTGTTTATTATCGAATGACGTCTTACAAGACCGTGGACCTCGTAGCCTTTTTCGAGCAAAAACTCCGCAAGGTACGATCCGTCCTGGCCCGTGATGCCGGTTATAACCGCTTTTTTCATTAAATTGCCTCACATATCCTAAATGATCCGTGTACTTTCTTTGTGCCTGCTTAAACGATTGCATAGTTAGACACAATACAACTCAGTACACCTATCATAGTATAGCACTTTTTGCCTCTCGACACACCTTGTTTTTTTATTAAGGTTAATCTATACTTTTTATTATGAAAAAGCGATTTTGTGCCGTATTTTTTGCGGTTTTTCTGATAATTTCATCTACTGCCTGCACTAACCCGTGGGCGCCCGAAGAAGAGCCCGATCACACACCCAGTTACACCATCGGAAACTGGGACAATGTTGGGTCCACGGATGACGCTTCTTTGGCCTCTCCCGAAGAAGAAAAAGAGCCGCTGTTTACCGAGGAGCAGTACAATCTTTTCGATCCCGCTCCGGGGACCGGATATGTAAGGAGCGATCTTACGAATGAATGGATAACGTCGGAGGCGGCCAAGTACCGTCCACTCGCCGTAATGGTCCCCAACAACGTAAACTCGCTTCCTCACTACAATCTTTCAAAAGCAGGCGTTTTGTACGAATGCAACGTTGAATACGAGATAACCCGTCTTGTTCCGATCTTTGACGACTGGGCAGGGCTTGAAAGAATAGGAAACATAAGGTCTGCGCGTGACTATCTTGTCATCGCCGCCATGGAATGGGATCCTCTCATACTTCACATCGGCCAGATATGGTACGCCGACGAGATCCTTGAACGTGAAGAAGTTCACAACATAAACGGGCTTACGTACGACAAAGCTTATTACCGTGTATCGACCGAGCGTCGCGATTACGATCAGTCGGCATATTCGAACGGATACGCCGTAAAGAATGCCGCAACCGCGCTAAAGTATCCCCTTGAACACACTTCTATATACAAGCCGGGACATTTTTCTTTTGCCCCCAAGGGATTACCCACAACGCTTACCGATGTTTACGGCAACTTAAGTGCAACATATGTAAGTCTTGAAAAAGCTTATCCGATCGACCAGCCCTACTTTATCTACGACGAAGAGGCCGGGCTTTACAACCGTTACGAATACGGCATCCCTCACACCGACGGTGCCACCGGCGAACAATTGTCGTTTGCCAACATCATCATTCAAAGCACTTACCGAGAGTACCGTCCCGACGGCGCTTACCTTATATACCGCATGCACGATACCACTTCCGACGGCTACTTCATCACCCGCGGTCGTGCCGTTCATATCACCTGGAAAAAAGAAGGAACCTACGGAATCACGCGTTACTACGACGATAACGGCGACGAGATCGTGCTGAATCAGGGCAAAACGATGATCTGCATAATCGAAAAAGGCGACGGCATCGTGATGCAGTAACCATTTCGTCAAATTGAAGAAATATAATTTAATGTGATAGCGTATTAAAGAATTTAATACTTCTTTAAGATAATTACTCTTGTACCTTTTGAATAATGATGTTATCATAATATTGCCTGCAGATGACACCGCAGGTATGGAGGTTTACTCAATGGTTAGTCAGAAAGTTACTATTAAGAACCCTACCGGTCTCGAGCTAAGACCCGCCGGCGTCCTATGCAAGGAAGCCATGCAATTCAAATCACTTATTACATTCACATATCGGGAGAACACGGCTAACGCCAAAAGCGTACTAAGCGTTTTGGGTGCTACTGTTAAGTGTGGTGATGAGATTGAATTCGTTTGCGAAGGCGAGGATGAGGAGGAAGCTCTTGAGAGACTCGTAACCGTAGTAGAAGACGGTCTCGGCGAATAGAATAGTTATCGCCCCATTCCCGATTGGGAATGGGGCACTTTTTTTGTATAATTCTAAGTAAGGGAGAAGAAAAATGTTAAACTACAAGCGTTACAGGAGAAATCCGGTTATTCATTACCCCGAAAGAGAGTGGGTAAACAAAGAGATTCAAAAGGCACCCATCTGGTGCAGTGTTGACCTTAGAGACGGCAACCAGGCACTCATCGATCCGATGGTCGTAAGTGAAAAGATCGAGCTTTTCCAGTATATGGTTAAGATGGGATTTAAGGAGATCGAGGTTGGCTTCCCCGCAGCAAGCCAGATCGAGTACGACTTTTTAAGAGAGCTTATCGAAAGAAAGCTCATTCCCGATGACGTAGTCGTTCAGGTACTTACGCAGTGTCGTGAAGAACTCATCGACAGAACATTTGAATCTATCAAAGGCTGTAAAAAAGCGATCGTTCACATCTACAATTCTACTTCGGTGCTTCAGCGTGAAGTGGTCTTCAAAATGAACAAAGAGCAGATCAAGCAGATCGCAATAGACGGTACAAGAATGGTCAAGGAACGCGCAAAGAACTTTGACGGCGAGATCATTCTTGAGTATTCACCCGAATCGTTTACCGGAACAGAGCCCGAATATGCTTTGGAAGTTTGCGAAGCAGTCCTTAAAGAATGGGGCGCATCAAAAGACAACAAAGTTATCATCAATCTTCCTTCGACGGTTGAAATGACAACACCCAACGTATATGCGGATATCATTGAGTGGGAAAGCAAGCACTTTAAAGACAGAGAAAGCGTTATCCTTTCCGTTCACCCTCACAACGACAGAGGCACGGGAGTTGCGGCTACCGAGCTTGCACTTCTTGCAGGTGCCGACAGAGTTGAGGGAACGCTTTTCGGTAACGGCGAGCGTACAGGTAATGTAGATATCCTTACCGTAGCTTACAACATGTTCTCACAGGGTATCGATCCCGAACTTGATATTTCAAGAGTAAACGAGATAATCGAGATCTACGAGCGTCTCGTAAAGATGCCCGTACATCCCCGTCATCCGTATGCGGGAAAGCTTGTGTTTACCGCTTTCTCGGGTTCTCACCAGGATGCCATCAACAAGGGCATAAAAGCCATGAAGGAATCGAAGAGCGAATACTGGCAGGTTCCTTACCTTCCGATCGATCCCGCAGACATCGGACGCGAGTACGAACCCATCGTTCGTATCAACTCCCAGTCCGGAAAGGGCGGAGTCGCTTTCATTATGGATACTTACTTTGGCTACAAGCTTCCCAAAGGAATGCACAAAGAGTTTTCGAATGTCATTCAGGCGATCTCCGAAAAACAGGGTGAGGTTTCTCCCGAAGAGATCATGGATGCATTTACAGCAAGCTACTTAGACAAGAAAGAGCCCTACCACTTCAAGAAGCTTCGTGTTGAAGACTTTGAAGGCGAGAAGCGCGAAGAGTTTGATACGACGGTATTTGTTGATTACACCGATCACGGCGTTGCAAAATCATTTGAAGCGTCGGGCAACGGTCCTATCGATGCCGTCAAGAGAGGCCTCATCGCAGAGCTTGGATATGACATCAAGATACTTGATTACGAAGAGCACGCACTGCAGGCAGGTTCCAATTCCAAAGCCGCAGCTTACATTCATCTTCTGGACATCGACTCGGGCCGCGTAACATACGGTGTTGGCGAAAGTTCAAACATCACAAGAGCTTCCGTAAGAGCGATCTTCTCAGCTCTTAACAGATTGTTCGGAGATAAATAGGCCCAAAGAAACCGTGTTTGTAAAATACTAAATGCAGCAAAAAAAGAATCGGATCACAAGTCCGATTCTTTTTATGTTTATAACTATTTAAGCAATCTTACCGATACTTCGACAGGCTCTTTCATCCATACACCTTCGGGAAGGTCGAGGACGAGAGGCAGTTTGTAGATGCCCGGTTTAAAGCCCGAAATATCGTTCATGAGAGCATAGTCGGAGAAGTCTACCATGAAGTCAAGCTGTGAGAGCTGCACGTTTTCAAGGTTCTGCGAAAGACCCATGAGGGTGAACTCTACGTAGTCGTTCTTCTCTTCCCACTCCGTTGACGAAAATCCGTCGGGAATATTCTCAACTTCTATGTTACGTAAGAATACACTTACCGTTTTTTCCTGTATAGGCTCAATATATACCGCCACGTCCACAAGTCCGTTGAACGAACTGTCCGCAAGACGGACTCTGCTCGGAAGATAATCGTTTATATCAACCACCGCATTGAGTGTCGATGACAATCCCGATACATTGAGTGCCGACTCGGGGATCGTGATCGAATCGTACCGATCGATAACGCTTTGCAGACCTGCGATCGTGATCGAATCGAACTCTGCTTCGATTATTCCCGTTACATCGTAGCCTTCGGCGGGTGTACCCGTGGACTTGAACTTAAGCGGAACCTTCTTGGTTGCAAGGATTTCAACGTCAACTTTGATCGACGTGATGTTCATCTCAAGGTTTTCTGTATCAAGTTTGTTTCCGTCCGCATCGTAAAGTTCGATATCTGCGCTGGTTGAAATGTTTTCTTTGAACCCGGTTACCTGAACATCAACATATGCAGAGGATATCTTGGCTATCTTGCTCTGAGGACCGCTGACTCTTACCTGGTTTTGTGCCTGCGTGATATCGCCGACAACATATCCCGATTCGATATCGCCCGATGTGACCGCACGTATCGGGAGCTGTATCGTCTTACGCATCTCAATGCTTACTTCAAGAGTGTCGATCGATCCTTTTATCGATTCGATCTTGTCGTTAAACTTGCTGCCTGAAAGCTGAATGGGAACTCTCGTTTCATCATAAGAAAGATTGTTCATATCAGCCGTCGCGATGATGGCGTCGGATGAGCTTCCGAGTTCTCTTATAACAGATCGCGGTGCTTTAACGGTAACGGTGGAGATGACATTTGTATCGTTGAGTATCTCAAGCGTCTTGCCTTCTTCGCTGATGACTTCCTGATTAAGTATCCTGACCGGAATGTTTTTGTAGGATTGTTTGTCGGGGGGATCGGTAATGTTGATAACAATGAACCATAAGACAATGGCCACAACTATCGACAAAACTTTAAGCCCTATATTCTGGGAGAAAAATCTGACAAAGGACTGTTTGAAGGTTTCTTTGTTCATACTTTCCTCCTTCCTGCCTTGGACTTGAAACGAACACGTTTCTTCTCGGCTCCGGGCTTATTTTGTATTACTTCAAGCATACGCCTGAAATTTTCCTGATCGACATTGCGTTCAAGCTCGCCCTCGTAGGCAAGACTGATACGTCCGGTTTCTTCGGACACTATTATCGTAAGGGCATCGCTCACTTCGGAAATGCCCACGCCTGCGCGGTGACGGGTTCCGAGCTCTTTTGAAAGCGATAAGTTATCGGAAAGAGGGAGGTAACAGGTCGCATAAGTGATCCTGTCTCCGCGGATGACAATTGCACCGTCGTGAAGCGGTGTGTTGTGTTCGAAGATGTTTATAAGAAGCTGGCTGGTCACGAGTGCATCGACCTTGATGCCGGTACGCTCGACTTCGGTAAGCGAGTTGTTTTGCTCGATAACGATGAGCGCACCCGTCTTAACCTTTGCCATTGCATTACAGCCTTTGATGATCTCATCAAGTGTTTTGTCGGAGAAACGACCTTCTTCGGAATGACCCTGGTCAAAGAAAACGATATCGCCGAAATTAGCCTTCTTGCCAAGCTGTTCAAGTGCACGCCTGAGTTCGGGCTGGAATACGACCACTATCGCGGTCGCGGCGATCGTGAACAGTCTGTTGGCGATCCAAAGGATCGTGCTCATCTCAAATATCTCGGCAAAAAGGAATACCAGCAAGATCACGACGATACCTTTAAGTAACGCCCATGCTTTTGTGGTCTTGATCCACAGCATGATCTCATAGACCAGAAAGGCAATAACGATTATCTCGATAATGTCGGTCCAGCTTATGTCAGGCATATTAAATTTTTCAAAATTCGATTTTAAAAATTCAATAATGTTTGCCATGGATAGTCTCTTTTGTCAGTTTATCGTAAATTATCCGATCCCGGTCTTTGAGGAGTTCTCTGTACGGTCCTTGTCTCTCCCGGTCTTGCTTCGCCCGGTCTTTGCAAAGTACGTTCTCCGGGTCTTTGAAGTGTGGGACGGGGCTGAGCCTGACCTGCGTTTGCTCCTCTTATGGCAGCTGCGGTACGAAGTGCCTGCTGCTCATGGTCGGGATTTGCGGTGCGTCTTTCGACATATTCTTCTCTCTCTGCGGGGCGTGGCCTTACCGGCTGTTTTGCTCTCACCTGAGGAGCCGGTCTTCTGACCGCACGTTTTTTCTCTGATCTTTCTTCGGCAACAAATTCGTTCTTCGGAACGGCTTTTACATAGTAATAATACTCGTCATCTTCAAATTGAACCTTTTCGATCCTGTTATAGTTAAGGTCGAACAGGAAGTATTGAAGGATCAGGTTAACTATCGTTGAAACGATAACTCCTATGAAAAGACTTCCAAACGAAATGTCTGCGTTAAGTACCGTCGCTGCCATCAACGTTACGATAAGGAGTGACAGCTCGCCTGCGGCGATCGCCATGAACCACGCATACTTGATGGGAAGACGTCTTATGATATAAACAACGAGCACCGTTACGGCAAAGGATACCGCAAGTGCCATCATTTCTCTGTTAACTATGATAGCGTCGATAAGCGTTTTGAACTGTCCGAGTTTATCGGCTTCTTCGCCCGACGACAACTCTTCTTTGTGCCCTGCTATAAAATGCAGTACCTCGTAGATGACAACGCCGCAGCCGACGGACACCATCGATGAGGGAGTTCCGGTAAGTCCCATGGATACGGGCATTACGTAAGGAATCTTAAACACAAACGATAAAGGTGTCAGCACACCGCCGACAGCATCTTTTGAAGCAAACCTGAAATACAAAAGATACAAAACAAGGAAAAGTGCGAACACTACGAGTGCACATTCCATAGAAAGTGCATAAACATGTGCGATCACCACAAAACCAAGTATCACGATAGTCAGATTAAGCGGTAAAAACGACGCTGCAAGCGCGATGATGAGAGTGACCGGAGCGCTTTTTAACCTTGCCATATATCCTATGGTCGAGTTGATCCTTGAAAGTGCCATGAAAGCCACAAGGAATTTAAAGATCGGTATTAATAATGCTTCGTTGCGACCGGCGAACTTTTTGAGCGCCAGCTTTATACTCATTAAAGAATTCATAAGGGTTATTCCTTATCCTCCTGTTGTTCGTTGTACATTGAGCCAAGAAGTTTCAGGTTGTTGAAATAACGCTTCAAATTCTTTTTGGCCTTACCGTATTTAACTGAAAACGCGATATACACGATAACGCAATATGACACCGTAAAGATGACGTAGTTCTTTAATATCTTCGCAGCCAGATCCCAGATGTCCGTCTTGTAGATGTTCACCATGAGTTCTTCGAAGTCGTAATAAAGATAGACACCACAAACTATCATATACGCGATCGTCGCACATATGATAGCTTTTACAACCTCGAGGCCTACATAATCACTTCTGAAGTGGTTCGCAACGGAGGTGTTTTTGCGTCCTTCGTTGTCCTCGTAGGAAGCCATACGGGTCATCAATTTAATTCGTTTTTCGTCTAACATCGAAATCCCCTTAAAAATCGGATTTCCCCCAACATTTGCCCCTATCCGAGGAAACGCATCTTAGCCGCATCACGAGGGTCTTTCTTTTCAACCTTCGGAGCTTCGGGCTTGGCTATCGACTGTCTTAAGCCGTTGGCAAGGCTGTTCTTGCAGCTTTCGCAGAATCTGCCCGATCTGATGGGCTGACCGCACGATTCACAGTTGAGCATAACCATCGAATCGCTTGCAAACTCAAGTCTCTCTTCTCTTATCCACTGCTGGATCTGGGAAACTTCCACTTCACATTCTCTCGATGTCTGCTGGATGCCTACACCCGGATTGTCCTGAATGTACTTCTTTACTTCCTTGAACTTTGCCTCGAGAGCATCTCTGCACGCAGGACACATGATAGGTCCCATGACATAGTTGAAGATTGCTCCACATTTTCTGCAGTTGCGAACGTTCATATATACCCTCCTTTATGCCGTTATGTACCGGCTGATGTTAAAGTAATAAAATATATATCCTTCACCCCTGCTTTCTTAAGTTCCAAAGAAAGCGAATCAATTGTACTTCCCGTGGTGAATATGTCGTCCACCACAATCACTTTACTCAATTTTACAACATTTTTACCTACAATAAAAGCCTTTTTCATATTAATAAAACGTTGCTTTTTATTGAATTTTTTCTGAGGAACGGTGTCTTTTGAGCGCTTAAGACAGTCCTCGTAAACAGGTATACCTGTAAGCTTAGACATCTCATGAGCCAGAAGCGCCGCCTGATTGTAACCGCGCTTTAACATCCTCTTTTTATGAAGCGGTACGGGAATGATGGCGTCGGGCTTTATCTGTGCCAAAAACTCGCCTTGTGCTTTTACTGTCTCGGCGCCGAAAAACGCAGCATACTCCGTTCTGTTCAGATACTTGAACCTATAGATGCTCTCTGCTATAAAGTCGTAAGAAAAAACCGATCGTCCGGCTTTAAACACATGCCTTGTGTTCACACATTCGTCGCATTTCCCGCCGTTGTCTGTGATCGGCCTCCCGCACGTTAAACATATCGGATCGCTGATATATACGATCCTTTTTCTGCATTTATCGCACACTCCCTCTTCGCCGATATTTAACGCATCGTCGCATATAGCACAGTGCTTCGGATAGAGCGTATCGATCATCTTTGTACAGCCGCGCTTTAGTGTGCGCCCTATACGATTAACTTGAAAATACCTCAACAATTCTGTCTTTTAACCCCGAAAATCTGCGGTTCACGTGATTGTTCGCGATCATCTCGTCAAGCACTTCGGTGCTCCCCATAAGCACCAGGCACTGTCTCGCTCTCGTTACCGCAGTATACAATAAATTCCTGTTAAGAAGCTGCTTCGGCCCGCCCATTATCGGCATTACGACCGCTTCGTACTCGCTTCCCTGCGACTTGTGTACCGTGATCGCGTACGCAAGCTCAAGTTCATCGAGATCGGAAAATTGATAGTCCACCCGTCTCTTATCGTCAAATTCAACCTTTATCCTGTTGAAAGGCTCGGATATCTCTATTATCCTTCCAAGATCTCCGTTAAAGACGCCTACGCCCGCATCGATAGGAATGTTGTACTTTCCGACAACCTCCCACTCCGCCTTGTAGTTGTTCTTTATCTGCATTACCTTGTCGCCTTCCC
>JAILEQ010000135.1 GCA_024687305.1 Lachnospiraceae bacterium
ACGTTTACTATCCTGTCTTTCGCCGAAGGATCGGCATTCATGGACGAAAAAACAGCATGATTACCTCCTTTTGAATGACCGCCGGTATAAAGTCTTCCTGTCGTATTGGCAGCAACTGCGTTGACATAGTCAACCGATAACGATCTTCCGGCATGTGGTCTGTCAAGCGCCAGCATAAAATCTTCCTGCCATCCTACTATCGATTCATCGGTCCCTCTGAAAGCCAGAAATGAGTCTCCGATCGGCAGTTTGTATGTAACAGCCGCAAACTGAGTCTCATTTTCAACTTCGATCTTGTTAATGTAAAAAGAAAGCTCGAGATCGCAAAACCGCTTTGAGGATACTACGGCGTTAAACAGTTTCTCATAATCCTTTCCGTATTTGGGATCGGAAAACATACTTTTCGAATTGTCCTTTGAGGCCAGAGTCTTTATCGGAACAGGTTCCTTGCTCATCGGCTCAAGCAGTCCGTCGAATTTGAGATATGAAAGTTCGCATAAAACAAGCGCGTCTTCAATAGATAACGCCTGTTCTTTGAATGTTAAATCGCAATTTAATTTTACGTAATCAACTATATTTGCCATTTCGCCTCTTCACGGGCAAACACCCTGTTTATGCGCTGTTGTAAAGTTAAATCAACAAACCGATCAGAACTTTGCACTGATATTTCCTATGTTTCTTATATGGAGTGATATGGTTCCGTCCGGATTGGTAATGAATTCGACATTATCATCTTCATATTGCATCATCGGAATCTTTATCTCTATTCCCGTATCGGTAACAAGACACTGCTTTGCATACTTTTTCACTGTATTTTCGCTTACGGGATTGACCTCTTCTCTCACGAGATTGTAGCGTTCCATTCTGTCCGTATACTCTGATTTGAGGTCCGGTCGGTCTTCAAAAACTAGTTCTCCTATCCTTTCGACAGTGAACCCGCCGTTCTTTTCAAGTTCTGTATTGATTATCTGCTTGGCCTTCATCTGAGGTTCGTAGCAGTTTGATTCTTCGTAAGCCTTTGCATTGACGCTTTCTATAGCTTTGGTAACTACGGCAAGTTTCTTCTTGTCGCTCATTTTTGCGGAACACTTAAGAAAATACTCACTGAAATAATCTTCTTTCTTTCCGTTTATCTCAGCCTTCTTTTCAACTACCCAGACAGCGAGGTCCGTAAGTCTTATGATTGCGGCCTCTGAGAGTTTCTGAGATCCCGCCGGTAAGATTTCTTTGTACCTGAACACCTCATTGACCATGCGATCGTCTACGGGGCATACTCTGTGAGTGTATTGGGGCTTAAAATTCATTTTAAGGAGTCCGAGATATTCCAAAGAATCGCTTGAAAAACGCACAACAAAGAGATCTGCCGGAGGGATGTCGATATTGGCGTTCATCAACGAATACAGCGTACTTGCGAGCTCTTTTGATATATCAACGAACCGCTCATCGTCATACTCGTTCAGAATTGAATATACTTCCGACTCTTTCTTGTGAAACTCACACTTTTTGCTATCGTCTCCGCCGAAGATATTCCCGATATGACTTTTGATAAAATCGGAAAGATCGGCGTTCACCTCAAGAAGTTCTTCGGAAAGCATGGGCTGTCCCGTTGTCGAATCAAGAATGTGCAATATTACTTTTCTTAAATTTATCTCTTCTTTGACAAGTGCCATTTGCGTATATCCTTAACTAATTTCTTTTCCATGTTCCCGCATACAAAAGTACAAAGAGCGGGAATATCTCAAGTCGTCCCGCGAGCATGTCAAATACCAGCACAAGCTTGGAGAATTGACTGTATGCCGCAAAATTCTGTGCGGGTCCGACACCCGAAAGGCCGGGGCCGACATTGCCGAGAGTGGTAAGCACACTCGTGATTGTGGTAGTAAAATCAAATCCGTTGAATGAAAGAAGTAAAAACGAAACTATCACGGTAACAACGTAAGCTATTAAAAATGCCGCAACGGACTTAACGGTTTCTTCGGATACCGGCTGTCCGTTAAGATTGACCTTCCTTACACTTCTCGGATGTGTAAGGTGGTCCAGCTCGCGTTTCAGTGTCTTTATCATGATAAGAACTCTCGATATCTTGATACCGCCGGCTGTGGAACCTGCCGATGCACCCACTATCGTAAAGAAAATGAGTATGAACTTGGCAACCGACGGCCATACTTCGTAGTCCGTTATCGTAAAACCGGTCGTTGTGATGATTGAAGCCGTATGGAAAGTGGCTTCATGAAATGCTTCATAAAGGGTAGGGTAAAGGTGTCTTATCGATAACGTGATCGACACCACGCCCAGAACTATCAGCAAAAGATAAGCTCTGACCTCTTCTATCTTGAAAACTTCTTTGGGTTTTCTCATGAAGATGAGAAAATAAGCGTTAAAGTTGATACCGCACATGATCATGAATACGATCGTTATTATCTGTACGGGATGTGAGAATGCGCCCAGACTTGCGTTAGTACGGGTAAATCCACCGGTACCGACCGTTGAGAACATGAGCACCAAAGCATCGTATAAGTTAAGTCCCGCGATCATGAGTGAGATCACCATTGAAACGGATATCGTAATATATATTCCGTATAATACTTTTGCGGTATTCTTTACTTTGGGTACAAGTTTTCCGACCTCCGCACCGGTACTTTCAGCACGCATAAGATGCATGTTGTAGCTTCCCGAAAGAGGAAGGATCGACATTATGAATACAAGTACTCCCATACCGCCTATCCAGATGATAAAACATCTCCAGAACTGTACGGTCATGCTAAGACATTCTACATCGGTAAGTATGGTCGAACCTGTTGTTGTAAAACCTGAAACCGTTTCAAACAATGCATCCACATAGTTTGGGATCTCTTTTGTAAGTGCGAAAGGTATCGCTCCCACCAGAGAAAGAAGTATCCACGAAAGTGATACCGTAACAAATCCTTCACGCGCATAAAAAACATTGCTTACGGGTTTAAAGAATGAGCCCAGCGTTCCAAGTGTGAACACGCCGACTCCCAGGGCGAAGAATATGATTCCTTCCTTTTCTTTGTATATGAGTGATACTATGCAAGGCAGTAACAAGAAAACGCCTTCGAATTGAAGCACCCTGCAAAGTATGTATCTTATCATCGATTTATTCATAACTGTCCCTTGTCCGCTTCTTTAGGCCGATCACATTAAAATGTCTGAAATATCGGCAAATCCCGTGTCGGTCGTAACAACGATGACCGTATCTCCCACGAGTATCTGTGATTGACCGCCCGGTGTTTCGATCTGTCCGTTGTGGATAATGCAGCAAATGATGACATCCTTTTTAAGCGGGATATCCATAAGCGGAACACCGACGATCTTCTCGTGATTATCCTTTATCTTGAATTCCAGTGCTTCAACGCGTCCCGAATTCATTTTGTAAAGAGTCTCTATGTTGCTTCCCAAAGAATTCTGCATGGAGCGAACATACTTGATCATATCTTCGCCGGCCAGAAGTTTGGGGTTGATGATACTTCCGATGTTCATATCATCTATTATGTCGTCGTATGTGCTTCTGTGAACCTTCGTAATGAGCTTTGCCTTAGGATTGACCTTTTTGCAGTAAATAGACATCATTACGTTTGCTTCATCAAAGTTGGTAAGTGTAACAACGCTGTCCGTGTTCTTTATGCCCTCTTCTCCCAAAAGTCCCTTGTCCTGTCCGTCTCCGTATATTACTACGGCGCCGGGCAAACGCTCTGCGATCGCATCGCATCTGGCTTTGTCGCGCTCGATGATCTTGACTTCAACACCGTCCGAGATGAGTTTTTGCGCAAGATAAAAGGCAGTGTCGCCCGCGCCGATAATGGTACACGACCTTACACGACCCTGATTGAGATTGATCTCTTTAAAGAACTGGGTTGCTTTCTTGGAGGAAGCGACAAAAGAAACCTTATCACCTTCCCACAAAGTGAAATCGCCCCTCGGAACAATGACTTTATTGCCTCTTTCAACTATACAGATCAGTACGTTGGTCTTAACGACCGTATGCAGATCTTTAAGTGCGATTCCGCAGATAGGACATTCTTTTGTAACTTCGAACTTAAGAAGATCCACTCTTCCTCTGGCAAAAGTATCGATCTCAATGGCCGAAGGAAATCGAAGAAGTCTCGCAATCTCTTCCGCTGCGGAAAGTTCGGGATTAACAAACATAGAAAGACCGAGATCGTTTTTAATAAGATCGATCTCGTCTCTGTACTCGGGATTCCTTACTCGTGCGATTGTATGGGCTGCGCCTGCTTTCTTAGCCATAAGACAGCAAAGCAGATTCTTCTCATCGGAGTCTGTAACCGCGATCAAAAGATCGGCTTCTTCCACTCCTGCATCTTTCAAAATCTGAATGGAAGCGCCGGTACCTACAATACCCATTACATCCCATCCGTCACATATTTTACGAACAGCCATTTCGTTCGTATCGATTATCGTTATGTTATGTCCTTCAACGCTTAACTGCTTGGCGATTGTTGAACCGACATTTCCGCTTCCTACTATTATTATCTTCATTTAATACTCTGTACCCGCTCTTGGCGGTTCTCCTTACTCAGATACCACCAGACCCTCTTCCAGGGCTCTGGTCATACATCCTTCTCTTGCATTTCCTATTTCACATATGGTGGGCGTATCTTCATCGATACAGCCCTGACACGCCGGACAAGGCATCGAAACACCGCAGATATCTCTCGGAACCGCTTTCCCGAGTGCGTTGTGCTTACAATCGCTGCACCAGCATTTCACACACTGCTTAAAATTCATAATGCCCGATCCGTCTGACGATTGTTGCGCTTTCGGAATCGGTTTTGGTTTGGCGGCTTCTTTGGTTTTTGCTTCGGCTTCGGCTTTGGCTTTGGCTTTCGCTTCAGCTTCCGCTTTGGCCTTTGCTTCGGCTTTGGCTTTTGCTTCCGCTTCGGCTTTGACCTTCGCTTCGGCTTTTGCTTTTGCTTCTGCTTCCGCTTTTGCCTTTGCTTCGGCTTCGGCTTTTGCCTTTGCTTCGTCTTCAGCCTTTTTAATCTGTTCAAATTCTTCATCCGCATCCTTGACCGAAAAATCCAGTTCAAGCTGTTCCGGTGAGGGAGGCGGAATGGGTTTTGATCTTTTTACTCCGGGATTGCGCACTTTTACATGTGCTCCCTGATCGTCCGTATATTCACTTATAAGGCCCAGGAAATCAAGCTGGCCGTCCATATCTTTATAGCTCATTCATCACCTTCGACTAAGTGTACACACTTCCTATTAAAATACCACATTTCAATGCAAAAGACAATCAATCGGAAGCCATTTATGAAACCGCTTACATT
>JAILEQ010000166.1 GCA_024687305.1 Lachnospiraceae bacterium
AAAAAACTTTCAAACATTATCTATACTCCGTCAAACATTACTCCTGAAAGTATAGCATAAAAAGAGGTGCCGCGAAAGCGGCACCTTGTTATCAAACTGCTTTAGTATTTAAGAAATACTGCACCGTCGTTATCTGCGAAGGTGTTCTGTGTATTGGTGGAACCTACGAAGTACTGATAATCTTCCAATACTTTGTCTTTCTTCATATCGGAAATGAGCTTTTCCATATCAAGTGTAGCCATATCGGATTCGGAACCGATATATGAGTAGTCATCTCCTGTATTAAAATTAAGAGAGATGTTATCAAGATCCGCCATACGACTTCTGTTGTCGTTTACGGGAGTCTCGAGTACGGGAGCAGCCACAACGTTTTCGGATGCTTTGATCGCATTTTCATCCTGCTTGGCAACTTCAGATACATCTACCATAGGAATCTGAATCGGACGATAATTGGAATACAATCCGCCGTAATCAAGTAATCCGTTAATTGCCATGTGTGCTCACCTCCCTCTCTTAAAAGTTTACATAAATGATTTACATTTTTGATTATAACTTATTTTCTTATCATTTACAATCTATATATCGGAGTTTTTTGCACTTTCTTAACCCTGAATGAGTTAATTTTTGGTTAAAGGTCATTTCGAGACATATTTCGTTCTGGCAGCATCCATCAAAGTTTTAGTGTACTCGTCCTGTGGGTTGAAGTACACATCCTCTTTCGAACCCATCTCGACAATACGTCCGGACTTCATTACCATGACTCTGTCGCAAAGATTAAATATGACTCTCAGATCGTGCGATATAAACAATATCGACAGGTTCAATTCTTTATGAAGCCGCCTTAAAAGATCGAGTATCTGACTTTGAACGGTAACGTCCAGAGCAGAGACAGGTTCATCGGCTATCAGAAATCTCGGCTGCTGCATTAAAGATGCCGCGATACATATTCGCTGTCTTTGGCCGCCTGATAGTTCATTTGGATAACGCGTAAGAAGTTCTTCATCCAGATCTACCATCTTAAGCATTTCGCGAACTCTTCTGTCCTTTTCTTCTTTGGAAAAATTACCGCGTACCGTTATCGGCTCTTTTAATATGAACTCGATCGTTTTTGCGGGATTGAGCGAACCTGCGGGATCTTGAAAGACCATCTGCGGGCGCTTGTAATAATGTTTTACGCTTCCCGTAACACCCTTTTTCTGAATGCCGAGTATCGCGCGCGAAAGTGTGGACTTACCGCAGCCCGACTCTCCCGCAAGCCCGAGTATCTCACCTTCTTTTACATCAAAAGAAACATCGTTAACCGCGTAAAAAGGCTTCTTATTCTTTTTGAATTCTACAGTCAGATTTCTGACTTCCAAAACATTTCCCATCTTGTCTTTACCAAACTATCATGCAATGTCAAAAGGATTCTTGGGAATGGCAGCGATAAGCCCCTTGGTATATTCTTCTTTTGGATCGTTGAAGATATCACTGCAATTGCCGCTTTCGACAACAAGTCCGTCTTTCATCACGAGCACTCGTTCACACAAAGTGTTTACAAGGCTTAAGTCGTGCGAGATAAATAAAATAGCCGTGCCGCGTTCTTTGTTTATCTTCTTTAAAAGTTCCACTATCTGTGCCTGTATGGTTACATCCAGTGCCGTGGTAGGCTCGTCGGCTATCAACAGCCTCGGCTGACTTATCATCGCAGCGGCGATCATCGCCCTCTGTCTCATACCACCCGAAAGCTCGTGGGGATAACTTTCATACACAGCTTCGGGATTGTCAAGTTCGACATCCCTTAAAGCCTGAATGGCTCTTTCCTTTCGCTCCGCTTTCTCTATCGTGGTATGGATCTTTAAGCTTTCTTCGACCTGCTTTCCCACTTTGATAATGGGATTTAAGGAGTTTAAAGGCTCCTGGAAGATCATACTTATCTCATATCCCTGGAGTTTACGAAGGACCTTTCTGTTACACTCCAAAAGGTTTATCCCTTCGAACGTAATATGCCCCGACTTCTCCATGTCGTGACGTGACAACAGGCCTGCTATAGCAAGTGCGGTCATAGTCTTTCCCGAACCCGATTCTCCCACGATTCCGAGGATATCTCCCCTGTTCATCTCAAGGTCGACATCCTTTACCACCGTTTCGGTACTCTTTCTGTCATGAATTTTAATGCATAAATCTTCTACTTTAAGCATCATAGTCTCAGTTCTTCTTTACTGTATCTCCAAGGAGTGAAAATCCGAGTATCATGATGACTATCACGATTCCCGGGAAAATAGCCGTTAATGGATTGGAAAAAATGTAAGCCTGCGCTTCCGAAAGCATTCTTCCAAGGCTCGGCGCGGGAGGGGCTACGCCCATACCCAGGTAACTCATCCCCGCTTCGGCAAGCACCGCATTGTTAAATCCGATGATTATCGAAGAAAGAAGCACTGTCTTAAGGTTTGGAAGGATGTGTACGACGATTATCCTTAGATGGCTTGCGCCGTAAAGTCTGACAGCCTGAATGTAATCAAGATTTCTTATCTTCAGTACTTCACCTCTTACTATACGCGCAAAGCTCGGGACAAACGCTATGCCAAGTGCTGCGATGAGCTGATATCTTCCGCTTCCGTAAAGACCTATGACCACAAGCGCCAGCAAAACCGACGGAAATGCCAAAACGGCATCGTTAAGCCTCATGAGTATCTCATCAAGCCATCCGCCGAAATAGCCTGTGATCGTTCCGAGTACCGTTCCAAAGAACACACCTATAAAAACGACACATGCCGATATGAGCATTGTCTCTCTTACGCCTACAAGTACACGCGACAATATGTCACGGCCGAACTGATCGCAGCCGAAGGGATGTTTAAGGCTTATGCCCGCAAGCTTGGCGGCTCCGTCCATCGCGCAGGGATCGTAGGGCGTCTTTACGATACCTATAATCGTCATTAAGGCGATAAGTCCGGTAATGGAGAGACCGATTATGAATTTGAGTTTCTTTGTCCTATCCATATCTCTCTCCTATACGTGAATTCGCGGATCGAACTTGTGATACAAAAGATCCACGATAAGGTTACTTAACACTACGAAAAATGCAAGCAATAAAATGATCGCTTCTATAACGGGATAATCTCTTCCGGAGATCGATGAAAGAAGTATCCTTCCAAGCCCGGGAACAGAGAAAACCTGCTCGACTATGATACTTCCCGCTATGATATCGGCAAACGTCATGCCCATGAACGTGATAACGGGTATGAGCGCATTACCGAGAACATGACCGTAAAAAACGGCTTTTGTTCTGTTACCGCGCGAATATGCGGTTCTTACATACTCTTTCTCAGATTCTTTTAAGACCGTATCTTTTAACAGTTTGCTCACCATCGAGATCTTAGGAAGTGCGATAGCAAGTGCGGGAAAGAAAAGATATCCCAGACATCCCAAAAGATTGGTCTTGTATGACACATACGCCCCGGGAGTGAACAATTTAAAAGCTACACCGAATATGAGCGTAAGAATGATACCCGAAAAGAAAGAAGGAACAGCCATTATGATCTGATTTATTGTCGAAAGTGCGATATCCAGTTTGGAATCGCTCTTTCTTGCCATAAAGATCCCGAGAGGTATAGAAATGACCGTACAGATAATGATAGCCATAAAAGAAAGAAGCAACGTTGTCTTTATCTTGTCCGAAAGAAGACTCGTTACAGACTGACTGTAGCTGTAAGACTTACCGAAATCTCCCCTTATAACACCGAATATCCACTCGGTAAATCTTTGAGTAACGGGTTTATCAAGACCCATCTCATGAGAAAGCGCCTCTATCCTTTCGGGAGTTGCCTCTGTTCCGAGTTTACTGATCGCGGGGTTGCCGGGGATCAAAGAAAAAGAGAAGAACACAAGCACCGACACGAAAAACAGCGTTATTATCATGGTTGCCGTCTTTTTAAGTGCGTACTTCATGCTCTTCTCCTCCTTGTATTTAGTGCCGGTTATTTAGCCGGTCTGATCTTGGCAATATCCAGAACGTAAATGGGATAGAACTCATATCCCGTATAGTCTTTGTTGATCGCCACAAGCTGCGCAAGGTCCTGAATATAAACGTTTGCAGCCTTATTTGTAAGTATCCATTCAGCGTCTTTGTAAAGTTTTGTCTGCTCTGCGTCATCATATGTGTTGAGAGCTTTCTTGATGAGCTCATCATATTCGGGATCGCTGAAGTTTATGAAATTCTTGGAAGAATCGGATACGAATCTTTCAAGCATGGCTCTTGCGGTCATTGTTGAAGCATCAACACCGATAACGGTTGCCTCAAAATCTCTTCCCGAATATACATCGGAGAGCCACGAATCCCACTCTATCAATTTAATGTTGGCCGTAACGCCGATCTTCTTTAACTGCTCAACGATAACCTGTGCGGTATCGATATGAGGCTGATAATTTGAAGGTACGGTAATGTCAAAAGAAAAACCGTCCGCATAGCCTGCCTCTGCAAGCAATTCCTTTGCCTTATCGATGTTAACATCATAAACATCGGCTGTTTCGGGAATGTAATACTTCTTGAATGCCGGGAACATAGACGATCCGATCTTTGTTCCTTTGCCGTCAAAAGAAAGGTCTATGATCTCATCGGGATCTACGGCATAAGAAAGTGCCTGACGAACTCTTTCGTCATCAAAAGGCTTAACGGCGTTGTTTAAGTACATAGCCTGTACAAGGTTCATGGTTCCTTCAAGTATCTCAAAGTTCGATCCTTCAAGCTGAAGAGCCTGAGCCGTCGTGATACGTGCAAAGAAATCTACCGATCCGCCCTTAAGATCCATTACGATCGTATCCGCATTGGCGCATATCTTAAGTGTAACGTCTTCGATATAAGCCTTTTCACCCCAATATTCATCAAAGCGTTTTAAGATGATATTCTCCTGGGGTGATCTTGAAACAAACTTGTAAGGACCCGTTCCTATGGGATTGGTGGCTGCATCGCTTTGATCCTTGGGAATGATGGCAAGTGTCATGTACTGGATAAAATCCGGATCGGGAGCTTTAAGTTTGATCACAATATCGTTTTCTTCGATATTGACGGAATCAATATTCAAAAACGCCGATATCAGGGCGTTTCCGCTTCCGTCATCGGCGTTTCTTAATATGCTGTATACAACATCATCCGCCGTGACCGTGTTTCCGTTATGGAACTTTACGTTTTCTCTCAATGTAAAGGTGTAAGTAAGAGCGTCCTCGGATACCGAATAACTCTTAGCTACGGCGGGAATCAAATTACCGTTGCTGTCGGCTTTCAAAAGTCCTTCGAAAATGTTAAAAAGGATTTCCTTGGTTCCTGCCGCCACAGCTTCGTGGGGGTCAAGACTGTCCTCAAGATCCTGAGGAATGCCGATGGTAATCTTTGAAGAACCTCCCTCCGTCTTATCACCTCCGCATCCGCAGAGTGCAATAGCCAGTGTTACTGACACAAGCACTAAAGCAATAATTCTCTTCATTGTTATGTCTCCTGTTCTTCTTAAAATATTTAGTTTTTATTTCATACAAGATGGCCATGCATTCACATGACCATCAGTGAAATCTTATTTATAAAAGACCTGCTTGAGTTCGTCCATAAACGTATTTACATCTTTAAACTCTCTGTATACCGATGCAAAACGAATATAAGCAACGTCGTCTATGTCCTTTAACTTGTTCATTACAAGTTCTCCGATAACACGGCTCTCGATCTCTTTATCTTCGAGACTGAATATCTCTGTCTCAACCTCATCGACAAGCTTTGTAATCTGCTCTGCAGCTATCGGACGCTTATGGCAGGCTCTCAAAACACCCGCTTCGACCTTCGATCTGTCGTACTGTTCGCGATTCTTGTCTTTTTTGATAATGATGAGCGGTATCGTCTCAACCTTTTCATATGTTGTAAAACGCTTGCCGCATTCATCGCAGACACGTCTTCTTCTGATTGAATTGTTGTCTTCGGCGGGTCTTGAATCAATAACCCTTGTATCGGCAAAACTGCAGAAAGGACATTTCATGTCGTGTTACTCCTTTACTTCTTATTGGAATTAAGAAAATCCGGAACCTTAAGTGTTCTGGACGCGACATTGCTTGTAATGTCCGGAACGGTGTTAAGACCTGTGGCAGCCGACTGACTTTCGGTATTCTTTAAAGGAGCCGAAGCATTCAATACGGGCTTAACCGTGGTAAACGACGATGAAGGCATCGCCGAAGTTATGGGCTTGATCGGAGTGAAGCCCTGAGGTCTTATGTTATTGTCCGTAATACCGGTGGCGATAACAGTGATCATGCAGGAATCGGACTGCTCGGTATCGTAAATGGCACCGAGGATAACGTTTACATCGTCGCCCGTGAGTTCTCTTACGTATTCGGAAGCATCCGATACGTCCGCAAGAGTGATGTCACCGGAAATATTGATAAGTACGTGATCCGCACCGTTGATAGTAGTCTCAAGAAGAGGACTCTTAACAGCCATTTCGATAGCTTCGGCTGCTTTGTTGTCGCCCTTACCGGAACCGATACCGATATGAGCAACGCCCTTGTCTTTCATGACAGTCTGTACATCTGCGAAATCGAGGTTGATAAGACCCGACTTGTAGATAAGATCGGTAATACCGAACACCGCCTGCTGAAGCACTTCATCCGCTTTCTTTAATGCATTGGGGAATGAAGTACGTCTGTCCATTATATCAAGAAGCTTATCGTTGGGAATAACGATAAGAGTATCAACATTGTCTTTGATCTTTTCTATACCGCTCAAAGCGTTGACCATACGCGTCTTTCCTTCAAAACGGAAAGGCTTTGATACAACACCTACGGTAAGGATGCCCATACCTTTGGCCATCTTTGCGATCACGGGAGCCGCTCCTGTACCGGTACCACCGCCCATACCGCATGTAATGAAGACCATGTCCGCACCGCGAATGGCCTCTTCAAGTACATCCGAACTTTCTTCGGCTGCTTTCTCACCAACCTCGGGCTTTGCGCCTGCGCCGAGACCTTTGGTAAGCTTTTCGCCTATCTGAATGAGTTTGGGAGCTTTACACTGCTGCAAAGCCTGCTTATCGGTATTGACACCGATAAACTCAACTCCGTTTATCTTCTCTTCATATCTGATGCCGGACACTTCATCCGTATCTTTTACAGCCGAGCTTTCGCCCACCATTCTGTTAACGGCATTGTTTCCTGCACCGCCCACTCCGACAACGATTATTCGCGCGGAAGAACCGGCTTCGTTAGAAATTATCTCCAGCATTCGAACATTCTCCTTCGTACACAAAATCCATCAAACATTATCATATAATCAAAAAGACAAATTATCAACAAGAAATTAACAAAAAATAAGACTTTTGAACACGTCACCGCGTTCTTCAAAGTTCTTAAAATGGTCGTAACTTGCAGCCGCAGGGCTCAAAATCACGGCATTTCCTTTAACTGCGATTTCTTTTGTTTTCATGACTGCTTCAGTAAGATCGTTTACATACAAGCAATCAGGAGCGTTTTCTTTGTCCTTTTTTGCATTCATGTACATGTCGTACATTCTTTTTCCCGATTCGTACATAAAAACGATGTGATCGAGTTTACTGCCGACAAGATACTCTGTCAGTTCGTCGTAATTTAAGTTTCGCTCCATACCGCCAAGCAGTATTATCTTCGCATTTTCGACGCTCTCTATCGCACTTATGGCACTCTTGACGGTCGTTGAGATCGAATCATCGTAATAATCGACTCCGGAAACGGTCCCGATATATTCAAGTCTGTGATGCAATCCCACAAATGTATCAAATGCGGCAAGAAACTCTTCTCTTGTCACATCGAACATTTTTGAAACCTCGTATGCAAAAGCTGCGTTCAGCCTGTTGTGCTCTCCTTTAAGTTTGGAGCGGGTATCGCTCAATTTAAGGAAAGGAGCGTCATCCGCCTTAACTATATTTACCTTTGAAGGAACATTTTCACATTCTTTAAGCGTCTCTTCAAGGGTGAAAAGATAATCGTTTACTGTTTGATGTCTGTATATATTCTTCTTGGCCGAAGCGTATCTTTCTCTGGTCTTGTAATGATCGAGATGATCTTCGTAAATATTTAACAGTACAGCAACGTGTGGCGAAAAACGTACAAATTCAAGCTGATGGCACGATAGTTCAAGCACCGTTACGGTATCGTCTTTTTCTTCATCCGCTATCTCAAATACGGGAAGTCCTATATTACCTGCAAAAAGAACGCTTTTACCGGCTTCTTTTAACACATGCGCGATGAGCGAAGAAGTCGTGCTCTTCCCTTTTGTACCCGTAACAGCGATCGTTCTGTCACCGTATGCTTCCAAAAAAACGTCCGTCTCACCGATAATGAATGCTCTGTACGAAGAAAATTCCTTTTCAAGCACTATTCCCGGGCTTTTAAAGCATACATCGAAATCATCTATCGAATCCTGATATCTCTCGCCTGTGATGAACCGTAAGTTTTCTTCGCTTCCGCCGTTTTTTACGAAATCCGAAACAACGTTTTCTTTGTCCGCTATGTCCTTAATGTCCGCGATCGCAACCGAATTTGCCGCGTTTAAAGAAGCTATCCTTTTAAACGTCGAACGTCCTTCGCGTCCGAAACCGAGGATAAGCACATTTCTGTCTTTTATGTACTTTAACAGGCAACTGTCCAAAGAGGTCATTTTTTATCCTTCAGGCTCAAACATGAGCCGAATTTATTTGAGCGTATATCTGACCCGCCTATCGGGTTCGATAATTAACTTTCAGATTTTAGTCACGATCATCGGGTTCAAATGTGACTTTTTGTGTTGATTCGTCGTATTTTTCCATACGGAGTTTTCCCTTCATACCGGTAAGGTTCTCAAGTATGGCAGGCAGATTCATAATCTTAAGATCGAGATTGTCGTCATTTCCGAGATTTATGACAATGTCATCATGATACATAACAACATTTCCGGCATTGTCAAAATACAGTTTCTGACCTTCAACGTTATACTTTGTCATCAGCTGTGTGATGTTCAAGACCGACTTAAACAGATCTTTGTTTTCTGCCGGAAGTGGCTCGTAAAGAACTATATAATCAAAATCGACTCCTATTACCTCGGGGATACCGTATGTTTTCTGCGTAGAAACCTCGCACACTATACCGTCTTTGTCGAAATATACATATCTTCCGAGATATTCAATAAACCCGGCCAGTGCTTTTTCGTAAACACTTATCTTGATCGTATCGGGTTCAATTACCGAAACATCCATTCTCTCAACGAAAGGTATATTCTTTACGGCCTTATTCTTGAACTTGTAAGAAAGATACAAAGAATTGTTTCCGAAACGCCCCGACATAACGATGTTCTTGATCTCTTCGTCGGTATAATGAACACTTCCCTCTATATACACCGTGTTTACCGTATATTTGCCGGTGACATAAAGATAGCCCCAGAAAAGGCCTGCTCCGACAACGAGCAGAATAACAAGAGTACTAATCAGTTTCAGCAGAGTACGTGTTTTCTTGCTCATCAGCCTCTTCCTCCACGAATCTTACGTGACTTCCGACATTGATGACAATACCGATCTCCGCCATCAGGAAGATAACGCTCGATCCGCCGTAACTAATGAACGGAAGCGAGATACCCGTATTGGGTATGGTATTGGTAACAACGCAGATGTTAAGTATGACCTGTATCGCTATGTGAATGAAAATGCCCGAAACAAGCATATTTCCGAAATAATCTTTTGAATGGGCCGTTATGTCCCTGATTCTCCAAAGTAAGAGGATAAACATCATGATGACCGAAAGTCCGCCTACTAGGCCCAGCTCTTCGCAGATGATCGAGAATATCATATCGTTCTGAGCCTCGGGAAGAAAGCCGAGTTTTTGCATGCTCTTGCCAAGGCCTTTGCCCCAAACGCCGCCCGATCCGATACCGTAGAGTGACTGAAGGATCTGCATTCCTTTGCCGTCTGCGTATGCTTCGGGATTGAGCCATGCAAGGATACGTTCAAGTCTGAAACTCATCGAGGCGGGTATCCATCCCTTTACGACAAACAAAACGGCAAACACACCTGCGGTCACAATGAGCGTCAGTATGAGGATGGGCCAGATGTTCTTTCTTTCGGACACAAGTACCATAAATACCGGGATAAGTCCGATGATGATGGCTGAGCTTAAGTCATCCGAAATGATAAATACCATAAGACATATGATCCCGGTCGGAACTATCGGGAACCAGAAGCCTTTCCATCCTGCACGTATACTCGGGCTCATCTGCGTAAGAAGAGCCGCAGTGAATATTATGATAGCGATCTTGCATATTTCGGCAGGCTGGATCGACAAGGGGCCGAAACGAAGCCATCTTCTCGCACCGTTTGCGGTGTATCCGAGAGGTGTAAGGATGAGCATTATGCTGCCGACAGCCGCAAGCAATGCGGGGTGTCTTAATTTGGAATAGATATTGTAAGGTATCAATGAGGTAACGGCCATCGCCAAAAGCCCCACGGCAACCGAAATAAGCTGTCTTTTTAAATAAAACAGGGAATCTCCTTCAAAATCCAGGGACGCCGAATAAGAGCTTGTGGAATAAACCATTACAAGCCCGAACGCAAGCAAAAAGAACACTATGACAAGCAGTGAATAATCCACGTACCTTTTTCTTTTTACCGGTCTGCTTTCAGCCATTTAGCCTCCCCGATCATCAGATCTTTACAAACAAAAGACAGAATGTGCAAAGAACGATCGTCACTATGGTAAAGATACCGACAACTTTCGTCTCGCTCCAACCGCCAAGTTCGAAGTGATGGTGGATGGGCGCCATTCTGAATATTCGCTTTCCGTGAGTCAGTTTAAAATAACCGACCTGAAGGATAACGCTTAAAACTTCAATGAAATATATAAGGCATATGATGGGAAGATACAGTTCAAGTCCCATCGTATGTGCCGACGCGACCACAAATCCGCCGAGTGCAAGCGATCCGGTGTCGCCCATAAAAACTTTGGCTTTATGAACATTAACGGTCAAAAAGCCAAGCAATGCCGCAAACATTATGACATTTACGATCGCAACACCCTCATGCGATCTTACGGAAACAGCAAAAAGAAAAACACAGATCGCCGCGGTAACACTCGATTCAAGACCGTCAACGCCGTCAGTAAAGTTTGAACCGTTAACGGTACCGAGGATAATGAACATAAATATCGGAATTCCGATCCATCCCATGGTAACAAACCTGTCTTCGCCCGCGAAGGGGATGAGCATCGAGAACATCTTTCCTTGTTTAAAGAAGCACCAGCAGGCGTAAGCGCCCGATACTATGAGCTGGCATGCCATTTTCTGGGCGGGCGTGAGTCCTTCGGAACGTTTAAGAACGACTTTGATGTAATCATCCAAAAAGCCCACTATCGCATAGCCGACAGTGAGAAGGATTATCGACATTACATCGTCGTAACGTCCCGCGAAGAACAGTGATACCGCCAAAAAAGCAATAAGAAAGATAAATGCGCCCATCGTAGGTGTTCCCGTCTTTGAAAGATGGGATTTGGGTCCGTCTTCTCTTTCGGTCTGTCCGACTTTTATCCTTGTAAGGAGCGGGATGATGAGCGGTGCCAAAACCGCACTTATGGCAAAAGAAATAAGTCCCGCAAAAATGAATGTGTTTTTCATGGTGTATACTCGTCCCCGTTGTCGCTTAACTCGGCGCTTAGATCGATCGAAGGATCGGGTGCGTTTGCCGCTCCGTCTCCGGCTTCATCGGTGCCTGTTTCAATCCTTCCTGTAAGTACGGAAAGATCGAGTTGCGACAACTCTTCTATATCTTTTTCGGAAAGTTCTTCCGTCATTGGTATGTTCAGATAAGGAAGTATGTCCGTAAGTATCTGTCTTGAAAGGATAGTCGCATATTTCGCGTCTTCCTGCACGGATACGTTCGGTCTGTCTATAACGACATAGCAGATGATCTCCGGATTGTCAGCAGGAATATGGCTTATAAACGACAAAATATACTCGCCGTTACCTCTGGGAAGAGTTTCCGCTGTTCCCGTTTTTCCTCCGTTTGTATAACCTGCGGGCTTCGATCGAAATCCCGTTCCTTCGGTTACTACCGCGTTGCAGTACTCAACTATCTTATCGGAAGTTGAATTGCTGACTATCTGCTTGATAAGTCTCGGTTCTATATTTTTGACAACAGTACCGCCGGGGCTCAATATCTTCGATACAAGATGAGGCTCATAATAATAACCGCCGTTTACCAATGCGGCATATCCTGCGCACATCTGGATCATTGTAACATTGAATCCCTGTCCGAAAGAAGCCGTTGCAAGCTCGCTTTCGTGAAGTGTCCTTTCGTTGAAAACAAGATTTTCGGTCCTTGCTTCACCGGAAAGATCTATATTGGTCTTAAGACCTAAATTAAAGATCGACTGATACTGTAAAAATGTTTCTTCGCCTATTGCCCTTGACATATACATGAGCGCAACGTTGCATGATTTTGCGACCGCTCCTCTAACGGAAAGAGTACCGTCACCGTTTGTGTTGTGACAGTGTATCTCGTGATCGGCAACCTTAAGCGAACCGTTACAGGTATATGACTCATTTCCCGTGATCTTACCCGTTTCGAGTCCCATGGCAACAGTGAAAGGTTTCATTACCGAACCGGGTTCGAATGTATTGGAAATGCAATAATTTCTCCATAAAGCATCGCAGGCATCTCTGTATGTTCCTTCATCCTGCATTTGCTTGATCTGCTCTTCTGTATAAAGAATGGAAAGATCTTCCGGATCAGTCAGATCGAAGTTCGGAAAATCCGCCATGGCAAGGATCTCTCCGGTATTCGCACGCATAACGATACATCCGAGATTCTGTGCGCCCCATCCCGGTCTTGCGTTGTCTTTATATTCCTCGGCGAATTCCCTTAAATGCTTCTCGACCATCATCTGAACGTTGGCATCAAGAGTCGACACGAGCGTGTATCCGTCAGTCGCAGGGATCGTGGTTATCTCAACTGTCGTCTCATCGCTCAAAAAGCCGTATTTTCTTCCCGGCGTTCCGGTAAGTTCGTCATTGTAATACTGTTCAAGGCCGTAAGAAGCCTGCCCCTCGGACTTAGAAAAACCGATAACGTCACTGGCGAGCGATTTCTGCGGATAATCCCTTACGTAATACTTTTCAAACCAGACACCCTTTATCTTCTCGTTATATAGGCTCGTCGCTTTGTTTTCTTCCGTGGGTTTGTCGGTGAACGCGTTGAAACGCTTCATTTCTTCGTAAGAAGCGCCTTTTTTGACTACAAAATATTGAGAATCGGGAACATCATTTATATACTGTCTTATGATGTTTTCTTCGACTCCGAACGTCTCCGAAAGAGCCTTTATTGTTTCAAAAGAACAGGTATTGTCACCGGCCTGTCTGTCGGCATCGAGAAGCATCTTAACATCAAGGATGACATTGTAATTTTCTTTGCTGGCGGCCAGTATCGTTCCGTTGCAGTCTATTATCTCGCCACGCTTTGCGGCAAGTGTCTTTGAATCGTACGACTGCTGTGCAAGGATACGCTGCTGATATTCGTCGTTATTTTCTCTCGTTATCTTGATAAGTCTTATGCTTAAACCGACAAAAGCCAGGAGTACTGCTATGTACAATACTCCCAGCCTGAATGCTACAACTTTGCTTTGATTTTGTTTAGCCAATTTCTTAACGGCTTTTTTTTCGTCTTTATTCAAAACGCATTACCTTAATCCGGAATATCTTTAAGCTGTCTTACATAATCGCTGTTCTCGCGTGTGTAAGTGATGACCTGGCTTGAATCTGCGTAAACCATGCCAAGTTCTTCAACAGCTACTCTTCTTACCTCTTCAAGATCTACTGCATTAACCATTTTACTATACTCATCATCATTTGCAAGTGTCAAATTGTTGAGTTCCTGTTCGTAAGAGCTGATGCGGTTTGCCGATGCGGTAAGATCGGACTGAAGCTGTACGTATGATATCAAAGACTTTCCGAGGAGAACGAATGCGCCGAGAAGGAATGCCACATAAAGAAAGCTCATGCGCATCTTCTTTTCTCTCTTCTTCTCTCCCTCGATCTCTTTTAAGGTTCTGTGAGTGGGCTCGTTGTAAACTTCGAGTCTTAAATCTGTTTTTCTTACTGCATTTCCGTAAACGTAATTTCTTTTTGCACTCATTTGTCTTCCCTGACCTTTACAATCAAACTTTTTCAAATATCCTTAATTTTGCACTCTTGGATCTTTTATTGTTTTGCAGCTCTTCTTCGCTTGGAAGTATCGGCTTTTTGTTGACCGCAAACCCGAGGGGTTTATTGCCGCACACGCAAACCGGAAAGTTCTTGGGGCATGTGCAAGGGTCTTCGTTTTTCTTAAAAGCCGTTTTAACTATCCTGTCTTCCAGAGAATGGAAGGTTATTATTGCGAATCGCCCGCCCGGATTAAGAAACTTTATCATCTCATCAAGTGAATCTCTTAATACGTCCAGTTCGTGATTGCATTCGATCCTGATCGCCTGAAAGGTCCTCTTTGAAGGATGTCCTCCCGTAGCTCTTATCTTTGCGGGGATGGCTGCTTTTATAATGTCGTTTAATTCGAATGTTGTTTCTATCGGCTTGACTTCTCTCGCCTGGCATATATGCTTTGCTATGTTGGCCGCAAAATTGTCTTCGCCGTAATCTCTTATTATTCTTGTAAGTTCTTTTTGCGAGTATGTATTTACTATATCTTCGGCAGTCAGCTTTTGCCTCCTGTCCATTCGCATATCAAGTTTTGAATCTTCTTTATAGGAAAAGCCTCGTTCAGCAGTATCCAGCTGGTATGAACTCACTCCCAGATCAAGTACTATTCCGTCAACTCCGGTGACGCCCAGCTCTTTGAGTGTTTCTACGGCATCTTTGTAATTTGCTCTGATCGTAGTTACTTTGTCGCCGTATTCCTTTAATCTTTCACTCGCTGCCTTTATTGCGTCTTCATCTCTGTCTGTTCCGTATAGATGTCCTTTATCGGAAAGGCGCTTTGCGATCTCGTATGAATGACCGCCTCCGCCGAGTGTACCGTCCAAATATATGCCGTCAGGCTTTATGTTCAATCCTTCGATGGTCTCTTTAAGGAGTACCGAGTAGTGATTAAATTCCATTTATATTCCGAGATTCTCCATCTTTTCGGCAAGTTCTTCGGCATCCGCATCGTAGGAAGCATCTTCCCACTTTTCTTTGTTCCAGATTTCTATTCTGCTTGCCACTCCGATGAGTACAACGTCCTTTTCAAGCCCCGCGAAATTTCTCAAGACCTGCGGAAGAAGTATTCTTCCCTGTTTATCGATCTCTACCGATGCCGCACCCGCAAGCATGAATCTTGCAAAAGCTCTGGCATCTTTATTGGTAAGCGGCAGTGCTCTTAACTTCTCTTCAAGCACTCTCCATTCGGTAAGGTCGTATGCGAACAAGCATCCGTCCAGGCCTTTGGTGACCACAAACTCGCTTCCGAGTTCATCTCTGAACTTTACGGGAATGATCAGTCTGCCCTTTTCGTCCACTGTGTGGTTGTATTCTCCCATGAACATAAGGGATCACTCCTCCCGGCGTTCCTATTCGCCACTTTCTGCCACTTTCTTACCACTTTGTACCACTTTTAACCACATTATAACCAATTCTTAATAATAACGCAAGTATTTTTTCATTATTTTTTCTCATTTTTTGTTGATTTTACGGGCTTTTAAGGCACAAAGAAAAAGCCTGCCACATATTGTGGCAGGCTTCAAAATATTGTACTAAATATTGGTGTTTTCTTAATACTTTCTTAAATTGACATATCAAACGTTAAATCTGAAAAGCATTACATCACCGTCTTTAACGACATAATCTTTTCCTTCAACTCTTGCAAGAGCTTTTTCTCTTGCTGCGGCAAGCGAACCGCATTCAAGCAGATCCTTGTAATTTACGACTTCGGCTCTTATGAATCCTCTTTCAAAATCCGTATGGATCTTTCCTGCGGCCTGAGGTGCCTTGGTGCCTATCTTAATGGTCCATGCCCTGCATTCGTCTTCACCGGCGGTCAAAAAGCTCATAAGGCCGAGCAGTTTGTAGCTTGCCGCTATAAGCTTATCAAGGCCCGATTCTTTAAGTCCGAGTTCTTCCAAGAACATCTGCTTCTCATCATCGTCCATCTCAGCGATCTCCTGCTCGATCTGGGCACTTATAACAAATACTTCGCTTCCGTCTTTCTTTGCGAACTCTCTTACTTTTTTAACATATTCATTGGAATTGCCGTCATCCGCGCAGTCGTCTTCAGCTACGTTTGCGGCATATATGACAGGTTTAGCGGTAAGGAGATTGTACGATTCAAAAAATTCCTTTTCATCATCGTCGTCGCCGATTTCAAAATTCTTTGCAAGATTTCCGGCTTCCAAAAACGAGTATAACTTTTGAGCGAAATCTTTTTCTTTGGCATACTTTTTATCATTGTTTGCCGCTCTTTGAACCTTTGCAATACGTCGCTCAAGAACCTCCATATCAGCAAATATAAGTTCAAGATTGATAGTCTCTATATCTCTTACGGGATCGATCGATCCATCCACATGGATGATATTATCGTTATCAAAACATCTGACAACATGCACGATCGCGTCAACTTCACGAATGTTCGCCAAGAACTGGTTGCCGAGTCCTTCACCCTTCGAAGCTCCCTTTACCAGTCCCGCAATATCAACAAACTCTATTGAAGCAGGGGTAACTTTCTTGGTATTGTACATTTTCCCAAGAAGTTCTATTCTCTCATCGGGTACCGGAACCACTCCGATATTCGGATCTATCGTGCAAAACGGAAAATTTGCCGCCTGAGCTCCGGCCTTGGTAAGCGAATTAAATAATGTGGATTTACCGACGTTCGGTAATCCGACGATTCCGAGTTTCATATTTTATTTATCTCCTTCTAAAAGTATTGATTTTACTGTGTTTTCAATATTCGTGACACCATGGTCACAGACTTTTGTATATTAACACATTTCTATTTATTTCTCTACCCTGTGTATTCATTAC
>JAILEQ010000183.1 GCA_024687305.1 Lachnospiraceae bacterium
TGAATCCTTTAAACAGATGTTTATAATCTTGGGCGGAGTACTTTGCCTGATACTGGGATTTGTGGGAGTGCTGAATTACTTTAACACTATTTTGGCCAGCATACTTTCAAGAAAGAACGAGCTTGCCGTATTACAGGCAATAGGTATGACCGGAAAGCAGGTTAAGGGCATGCTTATTACGGAAGGCCTTATCTATACAGCGGGATCAGCGTTGGTAGCTCTGTGTTTTTCGCTGATCATCATGCCGATCATTAACATTGCATCTGAAAATATGTTCTGGTTTTATTCAAAACACTTTTCGGTTACACCCTTTGCATTTGTCGTTCCGCTGATTTCGGTCATCGGAATACTGGTACCGTTAATGGCGCACGAAAAAATGACTAAGGCAAGTATCGTGGACAGGATAAGAGAAATATCCTGCTAAAACCGAATAATTAATCTGATAAGCAGGAGTTTGCAGTCGCATTCTCCTGCTTATTTTTCATATTATTTATTACTTAATTATCCCTTAAGTTGTGGTAAGAAGAACAGAATCGTGATAAAATTATTAAGATTATACGTGGAAGTATGTCTATTTGTGCTGTCATAAAATCACCGGTTCAAACCGGCGGCGGCAATAGCGATAGGCATGCCCGAAAGGAATAAACGTGAAAGATACAGAAAACCTGGCAATATTCGGCGGAACTCCGGTAAGGGACCACGCCCACAAGATATATTACGGTCGTCAGTGGATAGGCGAAGACGACATAAAGGCGGTCGAGGAAACACTTCGCAGCAATTACATTACCTGCGGCCCGAAGGTGGCAGAGCTTGAAAAGAAGCTTTGTGAGATCACAAAGGCCAAGCATGCGGTTGTGTGCTCGAACGGTACGGCTGCCCTTCATCTGGCGTGCATGGCGATAGGCATCAAGCCCGGTGACGAAGTGATAGTTTCGGCTATCACCTTTGCGGCATCGTCGAACTGTGTGCTTTATTGCGGCGGAACGCCCGTGTTTGCGGACATTCGTCCCGACACCTACAACATTGATGTAGAAGATGTCAAAAGAAAGATCACCGAAAAAACGAAGGCTATCGTGGCGGTCGACTTTACGGGACAGGCGGTTGAACTTGACGAGCTCAAAGCGATATGTAAAGAGCACAATCTCTATTTGATAGAAGATGCGGCCCATTCGATCGGCACAAAATATAAAGGCGAACCCGTCGGATCGATAGCGGATATAACAACGTTTTCTTTCCACCCGGTGAAGACCGTAACCGCGGGAGAAGGCGGAGCCTGCATGACAAACAACGATGAGCTTTATAAAAAGTTACATCTCCTGGTTTCCCACGGCATCACAAAAGATCCGGCAGAGATGACAAAACCTACGGAAGGCCGGTGGTACCAGCAGCAGATAATGCTTGGCTACAACTACAGAATGACCGATTTCCAGGGCGCATTGCTCTTAAGCCAGCTTTCAAAGCTTGAACTGTTTTCAAACAACAGAAAAGCGATCAGAAAGAAATACGACGAAGCGTTTAAGGATGTTGAAGGGCTTATATTGCAAAAGTCGATTCCCGAGTCCGATACTACGCAGCATCTGTACGTTATAAGGCTTGATATGGATAAGTTGAAGTGCACCAGAAAAGAGTTTTTCGATGCTCTTTACGAAGAAGGCACCTGCCCGCAGGTTCACTACGTGCCCGTTTACAGGCATCCGTACTACGAAAACCTCGGATACAAGAAAGGCCTTTGTCCGGTCGCCGAAGAGATATATGAGACCACTATGAGTATTCCGTTCTATGCTTCTTTATCCGACGAAGAGGTAAACGATACCATCAAAGCGGTTAAAAAGGTTTGTGCATACTACAGAAAGTGATAGTGTAACGCTGTCATAGACTAAGACATAAGGATAGCCGTCATTTTCTCAGGCTGTGACATAAAAATGGCCGTGCCAGCTATGAGGTTCAAAAATATACTTTAAGGAAACAGATATGAAGCTGATATCATTTATAATCCCGTGTTACAGATCCGAATTGACTCTCGAGAAGGTTGTCGATGAGATCAACGAAACGATGAGCAAAATGCTCGACTTCGACCATGAGATCGTGCTCGTGAACGACTGCTCACCTGACAATACTTTTGATAAGATAAAAGAACTCAGTGAGAAACACGATAACATCACGGGTATAGATCTGGCGAAGAACTTCGGACAGCACAGCGCTCTGATGGCGGGATTTCGCCAGGCAAAAGGCGACTATATCATCTGCCTTGACGATGACGGACAGACGCCCGCCGATGAAGCCGATAAGCTCATAAATGCACTCGAAGGCGGAGCGGACGCGGTCTATGCGCGTTACAATCACAAAAAGCATTCCATTTTCAGAAACTTCGGAACTTTCATGAACGAAAAGATGGCCGAGAAGCTGCTCGGAAAGCCGAAGGATCTGTTCGTTTCAAGCTATTTCGGAGTTAAGCGCTTTGTGGCAGACGACATGATAAGATATCAGAACGCCTATCCTTACGTTATCGGCCTTGTATTAAGAGCCACCAGAAAGATCGTAAACGTCGATGTAAATCACAGAAGCCGCGAGGTCGGCACGAGCGGTTATACGTTCAGCAAGCTCATCAACCTTTGGGTAAACGGCTTTACGGCATTTTCGATAAAGCCCCTTCGCTTCTTTACGGCGATCGGCGCGATATTTGCGTTCATTGGATTTTTATACGGCATATATACGGTCATAAAATACTTCGTTATCGATGTTCCGATGGGATTCTCGTCACTCATGAGCGTTTTGGTGTTCGTGGGCGGAGTGATCATGTTGATGCTTGGCATGATCGGCGAATACATCGGCAGAATGTACATAAGCATGAACAATTCACCTCAGTATGTCATTCGCACAAAAGTCGGAAAGGGTGTTTCGGACAACAGTGAAAAATAAAAAGATACTCTTCGTCTTGATCGCCGCACTGATCGTGGCCATACTTGCCACCGCCGCCATACTTGGATGGGGTACAAAGAAAACGTCCTTCGACATCATCTTTTTCGGCGATTCGAGAGTAGGTAACGACAGAACGGACACCGCACTTCCGGTATTGCTTGAAAATGCGGTAAATATGAGCGTTTACAACGCCGGCATAGGCGGATCGACGTTATCCTATACAGGCGAATATCCCACATGGGATATATATTCGATGGTAAGCCTTTCGAAAGCCGTTGCGGCTAACGATTTTTCGATCCAGCTTGCGAACAGTGAAAGCGCGTATTTTGACTACGCCGAGATAGTCGATTATGTTCCCGAAACGATAAAGGATATTTCAAAGATCGACTTTAAAAAGGCCAAATATGTGATAATCGAGCAGGGAACGAACGATTATCTTTCGGGAATGAAGCTTGAGGGCGAAGATAAGTACGATGAATCGAGCGTCGGTGGAGCTTTGAGGACCTCGATTAAGAACATTAAAAAGGCTTCTCCCAATGCAAAGATCATCCTGATATCGACCTGCTTTACATCCACACCCGCCGGGTACGGAGATGAGCTGGATCTCGGCTACGGAACCGAAGAAGACTTCGCTGATTTCGAAAAAGAGATAGCTCAAGAAACAGGTGTTTTGTTTGTTGACCTGTATCACGAAAGCGGCATAAACAGAGACAATTTTGAGGATTATCTTTTCGACGGACTGCATCCCAACGATGCGGGAAACAAAGTCGTGATCGACTTATTAACCAAGAAATTTAATTTAGATTAGATAAATTTTACTATAAAATTCTTACGAGAAATAACACATGGTAACTGTAAACGAAGCGATCAACAAAATATCGAAATCACTTGGGAAAACAGGCAAAACAGCTCTCTTTACCGCCTTTTTCGCGGGACTTCTCACTCACATGAGCGCTCTTGTGAGCGATTTTCCCAATCACGACGGTCTGGCAAGCCAGTATTTTGATCAGAACATGATCACTTCGGGAAGATGG
>JAILEQ010000190.1 GCA_024687305.1 Lachnospiraceae bacterium
TTTGTGTTTGACCGATTCTACAAGTCCGATATTTCAAGAGGTAAGGACAAGAAGGGAACGGGACTCGGTCTTGCCATAACAAAAGAGATCATCAATGCTCATAACGAGCATATTAACGTGATCAGTACCGAAGGTGTGGGAACCGAATTTATATTCTCACTTCCGCTGTCGGAGGAATGATATATGGATGAAGAAAAAAAATCAACCGAAGAGATAAGGTCCGAAAAAGGGGAAAACCGTGATGTCAGGATAATACGCGAGAAGATAAAATCGCGTCCGGTGAACAAGGGAAAACTTGCCAAAAGTACCCTTATATCAGCAGTATCGGCGCTTGTTTTCGGTCTTGTTGCGTGTATAGCGTTCTTTTCTTTGGCCCCTGTCGTGAGCGGTTATTTTGAGAAAGACGAAGAGGAAGAAAAACCGAGACCTCAGGTTATCTTTCCCAACGAGCCTCTCGAAGAGGAGATCAATCCGGAGGATATGCTCATAACATCCGATCCGGTGATCGATATGAGCGAATTTGCCTCTCTTTCCGAAGAAGAGATCGAAAAGGCAATGAGTATGGTGGAGTTCTCCGTTAACGATTATCAGAAGCTTTACCAGAAACTTACCGAGATAGCCAATACCGCAAAGAAGTCGATCGTGCGTGTAAGTGCGGTTAAGACCGATACGGACTGGTTTGATAACATGTTCGAGGAAACGAGCGAAAAATGCGGTCTTATCGTTGCGGATAACGGCATAGATCTTTTCATAGTCACATATTTAAAGGATCTTTCAAATGCGGATGAGATATACGTCACTTTTTCGAACGAGACATCGATCAGAGCAGAGACGGTTGCGGTCGATACACGTACCGATCTTTGTGTTTTGAGCGTTTCGCTTTATCTGATCAACGAAGAAACTAAAACAAGCTATGAGATTGCCACGCTCGGATCGTCGAACTCATCACGTCTTGCCGGAAGTCTCGTGATCGCGATAGGAAGTCCGATGGGTAATTACGGTTCATTAAATTACGGAATGATCACGTCCGTAAACAGAGAGATAAACGTAACAGACCATCTTTACAGGCAGATTACCACCGACATTTACGGAAGTTCTGCCGCAACGGGAGTTCTTATCAACTTAAAAGGTGAGATACTCGGAATAATAGATACAAAATATTCGGATAATGATACAAAGAACCTTATAAGCGCTATCGGTATGACCGAGCTTAAGGGGACGATCGAGGATATGATAAACGGCAAGGAACTTGTCCGCTTCGGTGTTATCGGAGCAAACGTTCCAAACGATGCGGTCTTAAGATACAATGCGCCCAGAGGTGCTTTCATTAAAACCGTAGAGATGGATTCGCCCGCAATGGCTGGTGGAATACAGGCAGGTGACATCATCACGGCCGTAAACGGAAGACCGATCAAAAGCTACATAGATCTTGTCGGAGAGATCAAAGAGATGATACCCGACGAAGAAACCGAGATCACTGTGAGCAGGCAGTCGGTCGAAGGCTACAAGAGCATGACATTCGCAATAGTTCCGGAATTACTTGGAGGTACGAGATAGAATATGAGATTCATTAAAGAAATACGAGACGGAGAGCAGATTCAGGGAATATATCTTTGCAAACAGAAAACATCTGCGGTGACAAAGAACGGGAAACCTTATGAAAATGTTATTTTGCAGGATAAAACAGGTTCGATCGATTGTAAGATATGGGATGTAAAGAGCGCCGGAATAGAAGACTTTGATGCGCTCGATTACATAGATATAGTTGCCGATGCATCAATTTTTAACGGTGCAATGCAGTTATCGATAAAAAGAGCGCGTGTAGCGGGTGAAGGTGAATTCGATCCTGCGGATTATCTTCCCGTCAGTTCAAAAGACATTAATGAAATGTATAATGAACTGCTTAAATACATTAACTCTGTTTCAAACCGTTATCTTAAGAGACTTCTTGAATTTTTCTTTGTGCATGATGAGAAGCTCGTTAAAGCATTCAAATCCACAAGTGCCGCAAAAAGTGTTCATCACGGTTTTGTGGGAGGGCTTCTTGAACATACGCTTTCGGTTACGGGAACGTGCGATTATATCGCATCAAAGTATCCGATAATAAAAAGAGATCTCCTCATTACAGCGGCAATTTGCCACGATATTGGTAAAACAAAGGAACTTTCGGCTTTCCCCGTAAACGATTATACGGACGAAGGAAATCTTCTGGGACATATCGTAATGGGTTATGAGATGATAGGAAAAGCCTGCGAGAGTATCGACGGATTTCCCAAGAGCCTTGAAAACGAGTTAAAGCACTGCATTTTGGCTCATCACGGAAAACTCGAATTCGGTTCGCCCAAAAAGCCTGCTCTTATCGAAGCGGTCGCACTTAACTATGCCGACGATCTTGATGCGAAAATGGAAACATTCAAAGAAGCGCTTGAATCCGTAAATGATTATGAGTGGCTTGGATTTAATAAGATGCTTGATACCAACATAAGAATGACCAGGTCAGAGGAATGATATTTTGCCATATTTAAAAAATGACGAAGAAGAAGTTGATATTACGGCACTCGGAAACGACGGGGAAGGAATAGGACATTTAAGAGACGGTATGACTGTGTTCATACCGGGCACCGTTCCGGGTGACAGGGTGCTGGCACATATAGTGAAGGTGAAGAAAACCTGCGTTTTTGCTATTTGCAAGGAGGTGATCGCACCTTCTTCTTTTCGTGTTAAAGAGGCGTGCCCGGTCGCAGCAAAGTGCGGAGGCTGTACACTCCAGCATCTTTCATATGAAAGCCAGGTTGAGTACAAAGAAAATAAAGTAAAAGACTGCATAGAACGAATAGGAGGCATCAAGAATCCTCCGATGGAGCCGATCATCGCGGCAGATAACATATATCATTTCCGCAACAAGGCTCAATTTCCCGCCGGATGCGACAGGGAAGGAAAGTTCATTACGGGCTTTTATCGTGTAAGGAGCCACGATGTAGTCGAAAATACCGACTGTGCGATCGAGTCAAAGATCAACAGACCGATCATAGAAGCCGTAGTCGATTTTATGAGAAGCAGGAAAATCCAAGCTTACAACGAAGAAACAGGTAAAGGACTTGTAAGACACATATATACCCGTGTAGGTTTCTTTACTCATGAAGTCATGGTATGCCTTGTGATAAACGGAGAAAAACTGCCGGGAAGTGACGATTTAAAGGACATTCTCGTAAAAGTCTGCGAGGATAACGGACACAGGCTTTCATGCTTTTGTCTGAACATCAATAAGAAGAAAACGAATGTCATACTCGGAAGTGAATGTAAACTTTTATACGGAAATCTATATATTACCGACACTATAGGAGATATAAAATATCGTATCTCTCCGCTTTCTTTTTACCAGGTTAACCCCGAACAGACAAAGAAACTGTACGATACGGCTCTCGAATTTGCCTCTCTTACCGGAGAAGAGGTTGTATGGGATCTGTATTGCGGTATCGGTACTATCTCTTTATATCTTGCTAAGAGGGCAAAGAAAGTTTACGGAGTCGAGATAGTGCCCGAAGCCATCGGTGACGCCCGTATAAATGCCGAAATAAACGACATTTCCAACGCAGAATTTTATGTGGGAGCGTCTGAAGATATAGCTTCTTCGCTTCCAAGACCCGATGTCATCGTTGTAGATCCGCCGCGTAAAGGCTGTGACGAAAAACTTTTAAAAACGATCATCGATACGGCACCCAAACGTCTTGTATATGTATCGTGCGATCCCGCAACATTGGCCCGAGACTTAAAGATTCTTTCGGAAAACGGCTTTGATTTAATAAGAGTTCGTCCCGTCGATCAGTTCTGTCACAGTGGTCACGTTGAGACGGTTGTTCTTCTGTCCCAACAAAAACCGGATGATCATATCTAGATAGAGATAAATCTGGATGAGATTGATGCTACAAGCACTGAAACTAAGTTCCATAGGGTTCTGGGATTTGAGGAAGCTCGGGAGCGAGAGGAGTGAATACTACAGATGGACAACAATTATATGAAACGTTGTTACGAGCTGGCAATCAGCGCCGGAAAAAAGGGCTATGATACTTTTGGCGCAGTTCTTGTTCATAAAGGGGTAATTCTGGAAGAGGCTGAAAACACGGCAGACTATGTTCACAAGATATTCG
>JAILEQ010000191.1 GCA_024687305.1 Lachnospiraceae bacterium
GGATTGCGGAAACGAACCTGTCCTGAACTGATCTCATCGACGTTGTTCTTTATGTTCTCCGAATATGAAGTAACGATGGGGCAGTTGTAATGGTTGTTCGTATCCCTTATCTCGTCGCGTTCGTAGAAAATCGCCGGATAGAATATAAAATCAGGCTTCTTTTCGATAAGCCATTTGATATGTCCGTGCGCAAGCTTTGCGGGATAGCATTCCGATTCACTCGGGATCGATTCGATACCGAGCTCGTAAATGTTGTGACTGGACAAAGGTGAAACTATGACTCTGTAGCCAAGATGAGTAAAGAACGTATGCCAGAAAGGATAGTTCTCGTACATGTTAAGCACTCTCGGTATACCGACGGTACCTCTTTTGGCCTCGTTCTCGGGGAGAGATTCATAGTTGAAATATCTCTTTAACTTATAATCAAAGAGGTTGGGGATATTGTCTTTGTTCTTTTGTTTACCGATACCGCGTTCGCAACGGTTTCCCGATATGTAGCTTCGACCGCCGGAGAATCTGTTAACCGTAAGACGACAGGAGTTGGTACAGCCTTTGCATTTGGCCATACTCGTCTCAAAACGAAGCTCGTTAATGTCGTCAAAAGAAAGCATTTTTGTTTCATAATCGGCGGTGTAACGTTCACGTGCGATGAGGGCAGCGCCGAAAGCACCCATAATGCCTGCGATATCGGGGCGAATTGCTTTGCAGTTGGCAACTTTTTCAAAACTACGCAGTACAGCATCGTTGTAGAAGGTACCGCCCTGTACAACTATGTTTTTGCCGAGTGACGAAGCGTCGGAAACTTTTATAACTTTAAAAAGCGCGTTCTTAATGACCGAATAAGCAAGTCCTGCGGAGATGTCGTCTACACCTGCGCCTTCTTTTTGCGCCTGTTTAACTTTCGAATTCATGAATACGGTACATCTGGTACCAAGATCTATGGGATGTTTGGCAAAAAGAGCTTCTTTGGCGAAGTCTTTAACCGCATAATTTAACGATTTTGCGAATGTTTCGATAAACGAACCGCATCCCGATGAACAAGCCTCGTTAAGGAGTACGGAATCGACGGTTTGGTTCTTTATCTTAATACACTTCATGTCCTGGCCGCCGATATCGAGTATGCAGTCAACATCGGGTTCAAAGAAAGCTGCCGCATAGTAGTGAGCAACCGTTTCAACCTCACCGTCATCAAGCACGAAAGCAGACTTCATGAGCTCTTCGCCGTAACCGGTCGAACAGGAGCGGACGATCTTAACGTCTTCGGGCATCATCTTATAGATGTCTTTAAGTGCGTCAATGGCCGTCTGAAGAGGAGAGCCGTTGTTGTTTGAATAAAAAGAATGAAGAAGCGTTCCGTCTTCACCCACAACCGCGATCTTGGTGGTCGTGGAACCTGCATCGATACCTAGGAAACAGTTTCCGTGGTACGAAGAAAGAGAACCTTTCTTTACGCAGGCTTTCTCGTGACGGGCCTTAAACTCTTCGTAATCAGCTTCGTCTTTAAAAAGCGGCTCCATACGAGCTACTTCAAAATCCATCTTTATACCCTTTTGAAGCATTTCGATCATTTCACTTAAGTTGACCGAGACATCTTCTTTTGCATTTAAAGCGGAACCCATTGCGGCAAAAAGGTGTGAACGCCCGGTGTCGACAACGTGCTCGTCATCAAGTTTAAGAGTTCTTATGAATGCAGCTTTAAGTTCGGATAAGAAGTGAAGAGGACCGCCGAGGAAAGCTACGCGTCCTCTGATGGGCTTGCCGCAGGCAAGACCTGAAATGGTCTGATTTACAACAGCCTGGAAAATGGATGCCGAAAGGTCTTCCTTTGTGGCACCGTCGTTTATCAAAGGCTGAATGTCAGATTTTGCAAATACACCGCATCTTGCGGCGATAGTATATAAAGAATTGTAAGATTTGGCATATTCATTAAGACCCGAGGCATCCGTCTGCAAAAGTGATGCCATCTGGTCGATGAAAGAACCTGTTCCGCCGGCGCATATACCGTTCATACGCTGCTCAACGGTACCGCCTTCGAAATAGATTATCTTCGCATCTTCGCCGCCGAGTTCGATCGCAACATCGCAACCGGTCGTCATTTCTGTAAGAGCGGTCGAAACCGCGATAACTTCCTGAGTAAAGGGTACATTTAAATGATTGGCTAAAGTAAGTCCGCCCGAACCTGTTATCATTGGGTGAACATTAAGATCGCCGTGTTCTTCGAAGGCTTTCTTTAAAAGCTTAAGAAGTGTGTCCTGTATATTTGCAAAATGTCTTTCATAGTCTGTAAAAAGAACATTTTTATTACTGTCCATCAATGCAACCTTTACGGTTGTGGACCCTATATCAATTCCGAGAGTATACAATTTCTTCCTCCACTGAAAACCGCGTGATTTTTGAAACTATACGAAAAAGTTTTCATAACCACATATTTGTGTCCAAGCGCCATTATATTTGAACCGAAAATAAAAAGCAAACACTTAAACGCCCCGAATTGAAAAATTAAAAGAAAATTTCTATAAAGTTTATTAAATGATTCGGTGTTCAATTGCCTTTGAGGGTCAATAATGTTAAACTGAATTGATTCAAAAAGAGGTGTATATTTAATGAAACTTGAAAAGAAATTGTCCAAATATGCGATAAAGAATCTGCCGATGATCATGATCGGCTGTTATATACTCGGTTATATTTTATTCTTTATAGACAAGCAGAACATAATACTTAACATGATATGCTTAAATCCGTACAGGATCATGCACGGACAGGTGTGGAGACTTATTTCCTGGGTACTCATCCCGCCATCGTCTTTTGGCTTTTTCACAATCATCATGCTGATGTTTTATTATTCGATCGGAAGAACGCTCGACGGTGTATGGGGCAGTTTTAAGTTTAACGTGTATATATTTTCGGGAATGCTGTTTACCATACTCGGAAGTTTTGTCCTGATGGGGCTGTTTTATCTTTTCCCTTCGCTCATGATCTTTGAAAACATGGATGTGGCGCTTCAGTTTTGCGGAGTCAGATATTTCTCGACATTTTACATCAACATGTCGATATTTCTTGCATTTGCAGCCACCTTCCCAGACAACATGGTGCTTTTCATGTTCTTTATACCGATCAAGATAAAGTGGCTTGGTATCGCTTATGCGATTCTTCTTGTTTTCCAGGCTGTTACGGGAACGGTATACGACAGAGTCGTGATCGTTGCTTCGCTTCTTAATTTCATACTGTTTTTCTTCTTATACAGAAAATCGATGAACCAAAGTGTTTCGGACCGTATCAAAGCGGCCAAAAGAAAACGCGAATTTGAGCGGAGAATGGAAGAAGCGCGTAGCAATGTTTCTTTTGGCAACAATACAGGTGTATCCAAACACAGATGTGCGATCTGCGGTCGTACCGAACTTGACAATCCCGACCTGCAGTTCAGATTCTGTTCAAAATGCAACGGTAATTACGAATATTGCAACGACCATCTTTTTAATCATAAACACGTAGAATAGTACATTAAGGAGACAATTTTGAACGAACAGAGTGAATTCTTAAAAAGAATAGAAGACCTGACCGAGCTTGCTCTCGACCAGGAAAACGTCATTTTCAAGGATCAGCTTTTTGAGATCTTTCCGGAAGTAAAAGACGACGAAACAAGATACAACATCATTGCCGATTATCTTAAAGAAAAAAGGATAGGCATCGATGATAAGATCGATCCCGACGAGTTTTTGAACGAAGACGAGAAAAACTACCTCAAGTTTTACTTGGAAGACCTTGAAGGTCTTAAAAAGTACGAAGAAAACGAATTGAAAGCTCTTAAGTCACGCGCAATCGACGGCGATGAAGAGGCCGCAACGATTGTACTTAACGATTATCTGATCAATGTGGTGGACATTGCCAAACTCTACGCCGGACAGGGCGTCTTTGTTGATGATCTTATCGGTGAGGCAAATATTGCTCTCGTTGAAGCGCTCGCTAATCTTGGGGCTTTGGAAACGGCCGAAGAGGTGGACGGTTTCTTTTCAAAGATATGCATGGATACAATGCAGGATATTATCGCGGCACGTCAGGACGAACTTTCGGAAGATGAGAAACTTGTAAAGAAAGTGAACAAAGTTGCCAAAGCCGCCCACGATCTTTCTTTGTTTCTTGCAAGAAAAGTGTCCGTTGATGAACTTTCAAAAGAGTCGGGTATCTCAAAAGCAATGATACTTAAAGCACTTAAAGTGACCGCCAACAAGATCGACGGCATTGAGATCCCAAAAGAGGAGCAAAGCGAAGAGTGAGAGATTATAAAGCATTTAAAAACTATACGATAATAAGCCGTGAGCATTTGAAAGACATTGACTCAGAGGCTTACATATTAAAACACGATAAGACAGGCGCAAGAGTCTGTCTTATTGATAATGATGACGACAACAAAGTATTTGCGATAGGTTTTCGTACCATTCCGACCGATTCGACGGGTGTCGCACATATACTTGAACACAGTGTTCTTTGCGGAAGCGAGAAATATCCGGTAAAGGATATGCTCACAGAAGTATCAAAGGGATCGTTGAACACCTTTATGAACGCGTTTACATATGCGGACCGTACACTCTATCCCGTGGCGAGTCTGAACGAAAAAGATTTTTCGAACCTTGTAAGCGTTTATATGGACAGTGTTTTCAAGCCTTCAATCTATAAAGACAGAAATGCATTTTTACAGGAAGGCTGGCATTACGAATTATTTGATAAAGACGATGATATCAAGATAAACGGTGTTGTTTACAACGAGATGAAGGGTGTTTATTCTTCTCCCGACGATGCCTGTTATTCATATTCGATAATGAGCCTTTTCCCCGACACTTTATATGGTGTTGAATCGGGAGGAGATCCCAAGAACATTCCGGATCTCAAATACGAGGATTTCATAGCGTTTCACAAGAGGATGTATCATCCTTCCAATTCCAGAATATTCATATATGGCAATACGGATTTCGAAGAAAGACTGCGTTTCATCGACGAAGAATATTTAAGCAAGTACGATCCGATCGACCCCGATACCGATATCTTACTTCAAAAGAAATTTGAAGCGCCTGAGTATATCAGGAAGGAATTTGCTATCTCGGATGATGAAAAAGAAGAAAACAGCGCTCGCCTTACCTACAATGTGTGCTGCTCGGATTATTCCGAGACCAAGATAAACGACGCAATGAGCGTTATAAATTACGCACTTTGCAATGTTCCGGGAGCCATATTGAAAGAAAGACTTTATGAAGCCGGAATCTGTAAAGACGTTTATTCTTCTTTTTACACTGATATAGGGCAGAAGGTTTTTTCCATAGTTGCTGAGAACGCAAACGCCGAAGATGAGTCAAGGTTTGTCAAGATCGTCGAAGATACCATGAGAGAGATCATCGAAAAAGGATTTGACAAAAAGACGATCAGGGCTTCCATTGCCACCAATGAGTTCCAGTATCGTGAAAGCGACTTCGGATTTTATCCAAAGGGCGTTTATTACGGCATGTATACGTTTGAAACGTGGAACTATTCAGATGACGATATCTTCAGGGCACTTAAGCAAAGCGAAGTGTTTGAAGAGCTTAAGAAACATGTCGACGACGGTTTCTTTGAGCAGATATTAAAGGAAAGAGTGCTTGAGAATCCGCATAAGACGATCCTTACGATGGTTCCGAAGAAAGGCCTTTCCGAAAAAGAAGACGAGGAACTTTCAAAGAGACTCAAAGCATATAAAGACACTCTTACGGACGAAGAGATCGATTCGTTGATAAAAGAGACAAACAGACTTAAGGATTATCAGGACCAAGAAAGCACGCCCGAAGAGATCGCCACGATACCGACACTTACCATAGACGATATTCCGAAAAAAGGGCGCCATTTCAAATATGAGACAGAGGATGTGTCAGGCGTTAAGTTTGTGGAATGCAAGCAGTTTACAAATGAGATCGTTTACGGTGTTTTGAGTTTTTCCGTTAAATCGATGCCGGAAAGACTGATCAAATACTTAAGTATTTTAAAGGCCGTTTTGGGTCTTATCGATACCGAACATTTCAAATACGGTGAACTTGTAAACGAAATGGCCATCTACACCGGAAGCCTTTCTTTCTCGGCAGCTGTATATAAAGATGTACACGATCCCGATGTTTACGATCCGGCATTTGAGATAAGATTCAAGACGCTGTACGGTAATATCAGGAAGACTCTCGAACTTGCCTCAGAAGTGATCTTTACGTCAAACCTCGATGACAAGAAGAGAATAAGAGATATTCTCGAAGAAGCGCGATCAAGACTCACAAGTTATATGGCTTCGGGAGGCGACGGCGTTGCTTATAAGCGCGTAATGTCGTATTATGACAAGGGAGCCGCATTGTCGGAAAAGTATTCCGGAATGGATTATTTCAGATTGCTTGAAGACGTATGCGATAACTTTGATGACAGGATTGACGATCTTGTAAAGGGCATGAAGGAATGCCTTGATCATATAATATCGAAAGACACTTTGACTGTTTTTATAAGTGCAGATGAAAAGGGATTGGAAGCATTCAAAAATGAATCTTCAGAATTTCTTAAGAACTTGCCCCATAAAAAAGCTCTTGCCGATCCGTATACAGTTATGACAGAGAAAAAGCAGGAAGCTTTCACTTATGCGGCACAGATTCAATTCGTGGCACTCGGAGAGAATTACGTAAGACACGGCCTTAAATATGACGGAAGCCTCGCTGTACTCAGAAACATTCTTAATACATCATATCTTTGGAATGAAGTAAGAGTTAAAGGCGGAGCATACGGAGTGTTTATCATGTTCATGCAAAACGGTGATATGTTTGCGGTGTCATACAGAGATCCGAACGTTGAAAAGACCGTGGAGGCATATATAGGGGCCAAAGACTATATAGCGAACTTCCCTGATGATAAGACACTCATCGAGAGAATGATCATCTCAACTATAGGTCTTATAGATACACCGTATACACCTTCAATTACCGCACTTAAGACATTCAATATGTATAAGTCGGGTCTTACCGATGAAATGAGCGACCGTGAAAGAGAAGAAGTTTTAAGCACCGATTGTAAGAAGTTACGATCTCTTTCAAGATATCTCGAACTTCTGAACAAAGATGCGGGAATAGCATGTGTCGGCGGTGCAAAGGCAATCAACGAAAGCAGTAATCTTTTTCTTAAAACAGAACCTTTATACAATTCATAAAATGTCGAATAGACATTAAAAGGGAGGATTATTATGAAAATGATGAAGAAACTTGTTGTATCGGCATTATCGCTGGCAATGTGCTTATGTTTCGTAGCCTGTGGATCGTCTTCTTATGACTCTGCGACAAAAAGTTACTCTTCGGCAGAGGCTGTGTACGAATCTGCTCCTGAAGCGGCATATGACGGAGATTACGGTTTTGATGCGAAATATGCTGTTGAAGAAGAAGGATATGATTATGATGAGTACGCTAGCGGTAACTCTAACGGCGGATCCGATGACGTACAAAGACAGCAGCAGTTTGAAGATCCCGGCAGAAAACTCATAAAGACCTACAATCTTTCTGTGGAGACAGAAGAGTTTGCGGCATTTTCTTCCGCAGTTGAAGCCAAGATCAATGAACTCGGCGGATATATCGAAAATCTTGATGCTTACAACGGAAGCAGTTACGGATCAAGAAGAGAACTTCACTATTCAAACATTACGGCGCGCATTCCGGCAAACAATGTTCCCGCTTTTCTTGACATGGTAGGTGAAAAAGGCAACATTACAAGCCAGTCACGTTCCGTGACCGATGTTACATTAAACTATACCGACACAAAGAGTCTTAAGGAATCGTACCTTGTTGAACAGCAGAGACTTCTCGAGATACTTGAAACGGCAGATGATCTTGAATATATCATCGTTCTTGAGGATAAACTTTCCGAGATCAGATATAAGATTGAGTCTCTTGAATCGCAGCTTCGTTCGTATGATAACAAAGTGGATTATTCTACGGTTTATCTTTACATTCAGGAAGTTGATGTATACACAGAGCCAATCATTGAACCCAAGACTTACGGCGAAAGACTTTCCGAATCGTTCACTCAGAGCGTGAAGAGGGTATTTGAAGGACTTAAAGACTTCCTTGTAGGTTTTGTGGGCGCGGTTCCCGGCCTCGTGATATTTGTGATCGTTGCATTTATCGTATTCCTTATCGTTAAGGTTGTGATCAGGATCGTAAAGAAGCAAAACGAAAAGGCAGAAGCAAAACGTCGTGCGGCATACAATGCGCAGGTAGCTGCATACAATGCGGCACAGGCCGCTCAGGCACAGGCTCAGGCACAGGCTCAGGCACAGCCTCAGACCGAGGAGACAGAAAACAAAGAAAGCTAATATATATTTGAATGAGTGATGAAAAGATAAATGTAAGTACAACAAAATCAGGTTTCGCTGCCATAATAGGAAGACCGAATGTCGGTAAGTCTACGCTTATGAACAAGATTGTAGGTCAGAAGATCGCGATCACATCAAACAAGCCGCAGACTACAAGAAACCGTATAATGACCGTATATACATGTGATGACGGGCAGATCGTTTTCCTTGACACTCCGGGCCTTCATAAAGCCAAGAACAAGCTTGGAAACTATATGGTAAAAGCAGCAAATTCATCGCTTAAAGACTCGGATGTCATACTCTTTCTGGTGGAAGCCGGAAAGGAGATAGGAAGCGGCGAAAGAGACATTATTGAAATGTTAAAAACCGTTAACCTTCCGAAGATCCTTGTCATAAACAAGATCGATTCCATAAAGCGTGAAGACATTCCAAGATCGATAGAGTATTACTCAAAAGAAACGGGCTTTGACGAGATCGTGCCCGTAAGCGCAACGGACGGAACAAATGTAGACGAACTTATACGCTGCATTTTTAAGTTCCTCCCTTACGGTGAACCTTTCTACGACGAAGATACTGTCACAGATCAGCCCATACGACAGATTACCGCCGAAATGATCCGCGAAAAAGCACTTCATGCTTTAAACGAAGAGATTCCTCACGGTATTGCGGTAATGATCGAAAAAATGGATTTTTCAAAGCGAGTTGTCGACATTGAAGCGACGATCGTATGCGAAAAGGAATCTCACAAGGGCATTATAATCGGCAAAGGCGGACAAATGCTTAAAAAGATAGGCACCAACGCCCGATACGAGATTGAAAAGATGCTCGAGCAGCAGGTTAATCTTAAACTGTTTGTCAAAGTAAAAAAAGAATGGCGCGACAGCGAATTCCTACTTAAGAATTTCGGCTACAACGCTGACGATCTCAAAAAATAACTATAAGGAGGCTCCGAGACCATATGCAGGAATTTTTAAAAGTCACAGGTATGGTCATCGGAGCCTTTCCTCAAGGCGAATACGATCGCCGCATAATACTTCTCACGCGTGAACAGGGCAAAATAACGGCCTTCGTAAAAGGCGCCCGCAGACAGGGCAGCCGCTTCTCAGCCTCTACCGACCTTTTCGCTTTCGGCGAATTTGATCTTTACGTTGGCAAAACCTCATACAACATTCAGGACGCCCGTATCTCCAACTATTTCGAATACCTTCGCACCGACTTAAGTGCATCCTGCTACGGCATGTATTTCCTCGAACTTTGCGACTATTACGCCCGCGAAAACAACGATGAGTCGATGCTCTTACTCAACCTCTACCGTGCACTTCAGGGCCTCAAATCCGATAAACTCGACAACCCCTTTGTCAAAGCGGTCTTCGAACTCAAGACCTTCCTTATCGAAGG
>JAILEQ010000059.1 GCA_024687305.1 Lachnospiraceae bacterium
AATTGTCTCAGAGATTTTTTCATAGTTACCCCCAAACTATCTCATAACTTATATCTTGATCTTAGTCCATTTACCTTGTTTAAATCTTACAGAACCAAATATGAAACGCGACACCTGGTCTGCCAGGATGCCCATCCAGACGCCGTTTATACCAAAGCCCAACGCATATCCGAAAAGATAAGAGAATGCCGTTCTGATGACCGTTACGCTGATGATGGATGCAAGCGCGGTGTATCCGGTATCGCCGGCGCCTCGCAAGCAACCCATGTAGATTACCTGAGAAACCTGGAATATAACGACTATTATGATGATCCTGGTTATATCAACACCTATCTTAACGATCTCGGGCTCTTTAAAGAATGCCGACATGAGCGCATGTCCTCCGAAGAAATAAAAACATGCAAGGAAAAATGAGATTATCAATCCCAACATTCTGCACGTGCGACCGTATTCTTTGGCAAGTTCTTCGTCACGTTGTCCGAGGCTTCGACCTATCAGAGCAACAGCGGTAGCCTGGAGACCGTCACCAAAAGAAAAGGACAGACCCATTATGTTCATTCCGACTTGATGAGCGGCCATCTGCGCTGTTCCGAGATTGGCTGCCATTATGGCCGTCGCCATAAATCCGACTCTCATTAAAAGCTGCTCAAAGAAAACGGAATATCCGACTTTGATAAGCGATTTAAACGATTCAATTTTGGGAAGTATCCTGTTCTTAAATATATACGGAAGGCTGACAAAGCAGTCTTTCTCAAACAACGACATAACGCTCATGATACTTGCCACAACAGTTCCGAGTACCGTTGCGAGGGCCGCACCTTTAACTCCCAGCGCCGGAAATCCGAAGTTTCCACCGATAAGAAGATAATTGAAGATGATATTCACAGTGTTGGATGTGAGATTGGTACGCATGGTGATCTTTGTGTTTCCGGCACCTCTTTGTGCCGAATTGATACCCATCTGGATACAGTTAAAGATCATACCGCCCATGATTATCTTAAAATACAGCGTCGCCGCATCATGAGTATCGCTGTTGGAACCGCAGAATCTTATGATGTCACTTGCAAAGAACACAAGGGACGTAGAAATAACCAATGCCGCCAGCAGTATAAAGAAAAGTCCCGATACAAGTATCCTGTTCGCATCGTCCTTTCTTTCTTCTCCTTTTCTTCTTGCCACAAGTGCCGACAAAGAAACGTTTATCGCAAAGAACATGGAAAGTCCCATAAACTTGGGCTGAGTGGTCAAACCCACAGCCGCAACCGCATTACTTCCCAGTCCGCTTACCATGTAAGAGTCTACCAAACCGACAAAGGCGGTGAAGAAAGACTCTATCACCGCCGGCCAGGCTATATTTACCGTTTCTTTTATGAGCTTTTTATCAAACGCTTTCATAACGTCTATAATTATAGCTATTTTTAATTATGAAAAAAAGAAAATCTTCCTTAACAATTTGTATAAATATATGATATTTACGCTTTTCTAAAAGGGCTTATGACAATATATGCATCCGAAAGCGTTCCTTCTTTGCTCTCTTCCACAGGACGGACATATTACCGTATCCGCATTGGCTTCTGTAGGCGATAGGATTTTACCTACTTCAGGACTCGATGTTTCGCTCTGTGACTGATTATTCGAAGCAGATGAAGTATTACCGACCGGAGCGATTATATTAATCTTTCCCTGTTTGATGTCATTGAGAATATCCGATAATTCGCTCACTTTGTAAGTGAGTCGTTCATTTTGTTCCATTATACTGGCCAGTGCAAAATAAAAAATGGCAACCATCGCTATGGCAAACGCTGAAACGCAGATCATTACAAGAAAAACCAAAAAACTGAATCCGTATCCGCTTCTTGCATAAACAATGGAAGCTATCAAAGCTACGATAGATGCCAGTATTATATATACGGTTCCGAATTGTCTCAATCTATATTTCATTCTTTATTTCTCTCAATTATCTGTATCTGTCCGCAAGGTTTTCTGTGGTTGTTGCGGTTCCCGCTGCTCTTTGTCTGTCGATGCGCTTATTTCTGATCGAATCTGCTACGCTGTCAACTCCTCTGTAGACCATTCTTTTGATCGCGTAATAGACTGCTCCGATTCCGAAAATAACCAGTAATGCCAAAACTGTACTCATAGTGCCCCTCCTTAGTATGTGCTTGTTTATGATTGCACTATAACAGAATCGGTATAAAGAAAAATCACATGATGATGTAGTTATTCCATCTGCTTCTCGTAAACTAAAACAAATAATCATATTTCCTTCGCATCTGCATTACGACATCCGTTACTCTTTTTTTGATCTCATCCGAGTAGATGTCGACGTTATCTATGAAGCTTTTGACATCCTCGCATGTGAAGGTGAATTTCACGTTATATCCGTACAGTTGCTCGGCTATATCAAGCTGCTCATCAAAACTGTCGCAAAAGGTCTTCGGTTTTGCCATATCGATAAGCGAAACGGTTTCTTTATGCAATGGGTAGTCCATCATGGTATCGGACAGCAGCCCTGCGCCGTTATCAAAAATGGGGGAGAGTTTGAAATCTCTCATGTTCTTAGTTAAAACCGCGATATTGTGAGTATGACGGTCATCATTCAAAATGAAAGCGTCAACTGTCAGAAGTTTACTCATGTATATACCGAAATCTTTTATACCTGTTGCACGCTCAACCTCATCGACCAAAGTTTTTAATCTGCTTGAATGATCGTTTATTGAATAGATCATTTTGTTGAGACCCTGTCCGTTAAGCTGCTTAAACAATCTCTCGAGAGTGATCAATTGCCAGCCGTTTGCAAAGTCTTTGCTTTTACATCCGTTATAGATATTGTCGTTATATTCTATCTGTTCAAGATCGTAATCAACATACTCGTCTTCTTTAAGCGAACTATGGGCAAGAAGTTTTGAAACCACATATTCGGCCAAGCCTTCATAGCCTAAGTAATCAGCCTTATACCAAATGCCTTCTCTTTCGAATTTTAGCTGATTGCCTTTCGAAGATTGTCTTCCTTGTTCACGTTTATCCTCTTCAAAGAGTTTAACCATGTATCTACCTCTCGATCTTTATCCAAAAATCGTCATCTGCCATTCGCCCTTCCGTCTTTTCTATGATCATAACAGGATCGTAAAACGGAATATCCAGTCGCTTTAATTCAAGTTTGATCTTGTCCCTTGTTTCCGGAAAACATCTTGATCGCAGAAATTCCTCATAATCTTCATATGTCGGTTCGAGATTTGCTCCGAATGCCCTATATAAAGGATTATCAATATAGTTATGTATTGATATCTGTCTCGTAAGTTCGTCGACATCGATAACCGTACAAATCGTATTGTTAAACATATATAATAACCTAAGTTTTAATTTGTCCTTCGGAAGTTTAAGTTTATCGACATATTCGGGTTTTCTCGTAAGTATATCAACAAGCGTAACGATGGGCCCCGTTATGTTCTCGTCTTTACTCTCCCAGTTTTCAACCGTTCTTTTTGAACAATTGGCAAACTCCGCAAATTCTTTTTGAGTCATATCGAGTAATTCTCTGAGTCTTTTTATATCTTTTCCGGTTATGCTTTTTTGAATAACATACTGGTCAGCCATATTTTTGCCCTGTCTTTCCTGATGTTCATCTCTTAAAATGATTAAACCACAAAATTTGTGACTAAACAAGCGATTTTTGTCACAAAATTTGTGGTTTTTGTGTTTTGCTATATATTCTATCAGTATTTTACGCTGTCTTTAGCTTCTTCTTCGGTGAAGTAGTCGCAATTAAAGAATTTAAAGTAAAGCGTTGCTCCCTCGCCTTTGGTGTAGAATATCACCCAATAATTTGAACATTCAGGCGAATCGTTTTCTTTGTCCATCAATTCAGGAGCCGTATAAAGATCGAAACAATATTGGTAAACTACCGCCGAATAATCATTGAAAGTAAAGTCGGTAATCTTTCTTGTGGCAGTATGATTGTCTACCCAAGTGCATTCAACAAGTCGACCGTCCTCAAAGACTTCATGGTTTGCAGGTTCCGAAGAAGTCGGATTTATACATTTCCCTGCTCCGCCCAGACTTAGCCATCCCTCGGGAACGCCTTCACCGTGTTTGGGTTCTTCGTAGTTGTCGGAATAGAAATAATATCCGCCCGAACCGTAGATCAAAAAGTCCTGAGTGAATCCGCCGTATTCCAACGGTCCCGTTTTTTCATTTTCAAAAACATATGCCCATTCCGGCACAAGACGTACACCGCCGGTTTTGCTGAAAGTGATCTCTCCGTCCTTATAAATGAGTTTACTGATCATGTGAACGCAATCATCATAATGAGGAGGCCCACCTACACTCCATACAGTTCCTCCGTTCGCATCGAATGACCACATTCCGTTTGCGTACTTGATATAGAAAATGTCACCGAAATAGAGCCCCTCCAGCTTATAATCGTCGGTTATCTCTTCAATCAGTTCCACGCGACCCTTATCGGAGACTCTTCCGTCGATCTCCAAATGATAATCAAACGCATTGTTCTCTTCATCGACATCTGTTTTTACACATTCAAAGAAATCGCCGTTCTTGACCTTCAGATCGTCAATTCCGAATATCGCAGTTTTTTCTTTCTCCCCCGGGTCCGCTATAACAAGTTTTTCCGTAAAGAAGCCTGTTCCTCTGCCGTCACATACGGTAAAGCCGTATTCCGTTTCACCGTCCTTATCGAAATCATCCGCGATCATATAGTGAGGTTCGTTATCATCAACAAATACCTCTATCGGGTAGAGATCGTCGCCGACCCTTACTATGTATCCCACATAATTGGTGAGTGCATACAATTCGGCGTCAGATCCGTCAAAATTCCCTACAAAGAAATAGTCAGAATCGACTTCATCGCTGTACAAATCCTGATATGTGTACACCTTTGATGCTTCGAGAGCCTCTACGGTCGCAGAATATAAAGGGATCAGTTTTTCTTTAGAATCATCTTCTGTACTCTGCGATACTTCTTCACTTATCTCTTCCGATAAGATCGCATCATCCGCGGAAGTCTCAGACACGCTCGTCTCCGGCAAGACGGATTCCGTAACCTTCGGAGTACCGCATGCGCACATCAATACGATCGGTAATATACCAAACAATACTTTTCTTTTCATCCGATAAACCTTTCTGTTTTCTCCATTACATCCTTTAGGATGTCTATATCTTTTAAAACGTCTCCCGTTTCAAGCGAATGGTTGGCATTTTCATAGACATGCATCGGCACTCCCGCCTCTTTAGCCAGCCTTATCACATCCTCAGGAACCGACCATGGGTCTTTTGTTCCCAGAAAACTGATGGCATTTTGGGGTCTGAAACCAAAAGTTGCCTCAAGCGGCGTATACAACACGTGGCGGACAGTGTTTTCTTTGTACTTATCTGCATAAGCGGAAGCTATCGCGGTCCCTATGCTCTTTGATATAAATAGGATCTCATCGTATTGGCTAGGATCTGTGTCCGAAAGGCTATCCTCCGTACAGGTATAAAGAAACCTGAACGCTTCCTCAATCTTTTCCTTATCCCCTCGGATCTTTCTGTCGCCCGGCAAAGAGTAGGATATCCGCTTTATTTCATACCCGCTCTTTATCGCAAGCTTTTCCGCGTAAAACAAAAGCGGTTTATCGCATGTGTAACCGATTCCCGGGAAAAAAACTGCAAGCTTTCTCATTTGATCAATTTCCACCTATATGAATCTCATATTCTCCGTATATATTGTAAACCATTCCGTTACATACGGTTTTTTCGGACTGTTTCTTTTTACCTTTGGAATCATAATAGATCTCATAGATCTTTCCGTTATCGGGAATCTTGCTTTGATCTTTAAAGATCAACTCGCAAAGATTATTTGATTCCTGCTTTATATAGAGAATACCGTTTTCAAAACTTTGATCAAACTGCTCCATTTGACCGAAGGAATTGTCATCTTCATCGTACATTCCGAATCTAAGCTCTACACCTTCGATCACTTCATGATGTGCATAATTGCAATGACTTATTGCGGAATCATCAGAAATAAAATCTTCGTCTAATATGCCATATTCCTTTTTAGTCTCTTTTGAACCGTAATGCTTTATCCTGATCCTGTCTTTTGCCCAACTTAAGTCTTGCTTAAATTCATTAATTTTATCATCGGAAACCATATCGGTTGAACCGTAATAACTCATTTCCAAGTTTAAGAAAACAGACGGGGTTTCATTGCCGTCCAGATAATCAAGCATATTGTCGGGATTAACCCAATCGGGCAAAAGATCTGTCGTATCATTGGCTCGAACCGAATTTTCTTCGGGCTTTATATCACCGTAGTGAAGAACATCTATATCGTAATCACATCCTGAAAAGACATCGCTCGCTTTTACAGATTCCTCGACCCGCTTTTGAACTTCCGATCTGAAATCTTTGGAATAGTAATCGGTAAATACCTCTATATCATCCTCAAACCCGGGAAGACTGCATACATCTTTATATATCACGACAACCGCTTCATGCTTTTCCCCGTCTACGGTGAAAGTATATTTAGCCATACGGGAATAAGCGACATTCCCCTCTGACAGAGTATAATCGCCTTCATTAAGCCCGTAGGAAGACTTAAGACTCTCAATAAGGATCGGCTCAGAGGCACTCAGTATCCTTTCAACGTCTTCTTTGCTTGGCCTGTCACTGCATCCGGCAAAAAGAAACAGATACAACGAAACACTTAACAGTATTAAAATGATCTTCCGTATAGTTTTATTCATGTCCCTACCTCGTTTACCACATTTTATCTCACATTGCAGTTTAAGACAAATTAAAAAAACCTGAAGAAATTAATCT
>JAILEQ010000097.1 GCA_024687305.1 Lachnospiraceae bacterium
ATGACTTTGTAATAATCATAAGTCATTATCCTTTCGGAATATTTGCGCTTAAGGCTTAACTTACTCTTAAGATCCGCGAGATATTCTTCATCAAGACCTTCCGGGGGTTCACCGTCCTCTGTCAGATAAGTCACTTCACCTGTATGCGAGTCGTACATAAGTGTGTCGGTCACTATCGAACGATCCCACATCGCAACAAATCCTTCTTCATCGGAGAAAATATCCTGTCCCATGAGAAGTCGGGAATCGTAATCAAAACCGAAAAGGTTTAACAGTGTCGGAAGTATATCCATACTGCAGCAGGCTTTGTCAACGACTATAGGCTCTTTGATGGCACCGCTCCATAAAATCAGATTTGATTTGTAAAGTTCAAAAGTCTCTTCCACTTCATGTCCCAGAAGTTCCGAAAACTCTTCGTTTTCGAGACCGTAAGGCCAATGGTCGCCGGTAAAACAGATGACCGTTCTGTCTGCGATTCCTTTTTCTTCGAGCTGCGAGATCATATATTCAAGTCCGCGGTCAAGTTCCATCTGACAGGCAAGATATGCCTGACAGGGTTCCGAAAGTTCAAGATCGGCCACTTCGTCTTTATGTATCTTGGCACACCAGTTGCCCGTAAAGTTATAGTTAAGATGTCCGCTTACGGTCATGTAATAGACGTGGAATATATCATCATCGATATATTCGGGCATCGAGGCTTCAAACATCTGAAGATCGGATGCGGGCCAATGTTTTTCAATCTCCAGTCCGTTTCCGACTCCCTGATAGTAATATCCCATTCCGGGGTAGGTTATGTCGCGACCGTAATATTGAAAATCATTATCATGATAAGCGCGGCTTGTTATACCGTATGTACGGTTAAACAAATTTCCGAGGGCAAAAGGCATTGAATTTTGTCCTACGGTCTTAAAGTTTGTGGCACCGCCCAGCATGGGGTAAAGGCTCGTCGAACATACAAATTCACCGTCGCTTGTCGAACCGCCTGTACGGGGATTGTAAAAGTTGTTAAACACAAATCCTTCGTGAGTCAGTCTGTATAAAGTGGGTGTAAGTTCTTCGTCTACAGCTATCGAAGAAAAACCTTCCGCTGTCATGAAGATAAGATTAAATCCCTTAAACATTCCCGTATATTCGTTCTTATTTGTAGGTGCCAAAGTCGCCATATAATTGTCTATACCCGCTATATACTCATTGGGTTCGTTTTCGGCCATGGCAACAAAATCAAGATCGAGCATATTGGGAGAACGATCGACTACAGGTTCCGGATCGGGTTCCGGCTCAGGTTCGATTGCAAGTTCACCCGCCGACACATCATTTTCAGATACGTCCGAAACAGGCTCTGTATCCCCTGTTTCGCCGGGATTGTAAGTCCAAACGTCACCGAGATCGTCATCGTGTGTCTTAGTCTCGGGAAACAGTTTAAACTTAAGTTCAACTTCGCCCGTTGCTATAACACCAATTTCTTCAAAAGAAAACTCGATGAGATTTTCATTCACGCAAAGATCGTAAGGTGAATTCGTCTCTTTTCCGAAGGCAAGAATTACAAACGCCTCGATAACAATGCAAACCGCAAGGATCGTCACCGGAACATAAAAATGTTTAAGCGAAGCTTTCTTGTACTTCATCACCTTAAGGCGATTGACGAGTATGCCCAGTCCTACAGGAATCAAGACCGTAAGAACGATCACAAGCCAATTGTCTTTAATGCCTACCATTATCTCGCGATAATACTGCGCAACTTTCGCATTGTTCTTGCTTATGAAGAAAATGCTGAAAAATACCTTAAAGATGGCGTGATACAGTATATTCACAACATAATACAGGATCACTATGCCACTGACGACCCAGTTGACGATCTTATTTGCCTTTTCTTTAAAAAAGCAGGTAAACAAAGAAAGAAAAGCAGCTGTAGGAAGGCACATTGCAGCCTTTACAAAATAATAAAGATCGATGCTCTTAAATGACCATACATGAAATACGGTCTCAAGATATAAAAGAAGAACGAAAAACCATAAAAACCGTTCGGTCGAATAAAGAAGTGACTTCACGATCGTTACTTTCTTTTCCGATCCCTCTCCTATATCGATCCTGCTTTCATTATTGTCCCAGTCTTCTATTCCGGGCTCGAATGAATCTTTCATAAAACTCCTAACTGATAAACATTGCGTCACCGAAGCTGAAGAATCTGTATTTCTCTTTTACGGCTTCTTTGTACGCATTTAAAACATTTTCTCTTCCCGCAAGAGCACTCACCAGCATAATGAGAGTGGACTCGGGAAGATGGAAATTAGTTATAAGACAATCGACCGTCTTAAACCTATACCCCGGATATATAAATATACTTGTATCGGCACTTCCGGCTTTGACATATCCGTTGTCCAAAGCCGCACTTTCAAGCGTTCTCACACTCGTAGTACCGACGCAGATTATACGCGCCCCTCTTTCTTTCGCCGCGTTTATCATATCGGCGGATTCTTTTGTTATCTCATACCATTCGGAATGCATATGATGATCTAAGATGTTTTCTTCTTTTACCGGACGAAACGTTCCTAGACCTACATGCAATGTGACAAACACAATATCCACGCCCATACCTTTAATCTTTTCAAGAAGCTCCTTCGTGAAATGAAGACCCGCGGTGGGAGCCGCAGCCGAACCCTCATATTTGGCATAGACTGTCTGATATCTGTTTTTATCGTCAAGTTTATGTGTAATGTACGGAGGAAGCGGCATTTCACCGAGTTTGTCGAGAATCTCTTCGAAAATACCCTCATACTCAAACTCTATAAGCCTGTTTCCTTCTTCCAAAACATCCGTTATCTTGCCCTTTAAAAGACCGTCACCGAAAACGACTTCGCGGCCGGGGCGAAGTTTTTTACCCGGTCTTACTATTGCTTCCCATACATTTGCTGTCTTTCTTTTTAACAAAAGAACCTCAATGGCTGCGCCGGTATCTTTTGTGACACCGATAAGTCTTGCAGGAATGACTTTTGTGTTGTTTAAAACAAGACAATCGCCTTTTCTCAGATAACCGATTATATCATAAAAATGTCTGTGTTCAATTTCGCCCGTAATTTTATCAAGCACCATCAGTCTCGATGATGAGCGGTCTTTAATCGGATCCTGCGCAATAAGTTCTTCGGGAAGATCGTAATAATAATCGGATTTTAAGATCTTATCCATAAATAATTACATTCCTTTTGCATTAAGGAAAGCCATGTAGCCTCTCATAGTCTCATAGGTATCTGCTTTGCTTACGGCTTCATAAGGCGCATGCATGTTTAATACGGCAACACCGGCATCTATGACGTTCATGCCGTATTTTGCCATAATGTAAGCGATGGTTCCGCCGCCGCCGGCATCAACCTTTCCAAGTTCGCTTATCTGATAAATGACATTTGCGTCATCGAGTGTCTTTCTAAGATATGCGATATACTCGGCATTTGCATCGTTTGAACCAGACTTTCCTCTGGCGCCTGTAAACTTACAAAATACCATTCCTGACCCGAGGAACGACGAATTCTTCTTTTCAAACACGCTCGCATACGAAGGATCGAATCCGGCGTTAACATCCGAAGAAAGCATGCAGGAATTGGCAAGACACTTTCTAACGGTAAGTTCACTGTATTTGCCTTCAAGATCAACCATATCTGCAATAACGTTTTCAAAGAAAAGGCTTGTCATGCCCGTAGCTCCGACTGAACCGATCTCTTCTTTGTCCACAAGGATACAGCATGCGGTCCTGTCAACATCCTTACACTGAAGGAATGCGAAAAGCGATGCAAAAGCGCAAACTCTGTCATCGTGACCGTATGCAAGAATCATACTTCTGTCAAAACCTGCTTCTCTTGCTTTTCCGGCCGGAACGACTTCAAGTTCGGCAGAAAG
>JAILEQ010000141.1 GCA_024687305.1 Lachnospiraceae bacterium
GCCGGAGGAGTCGCCCCAGTAGACGCTGGAGGCGTTCCATTGGACGTAGACCGGCTCGGGTTCCGGAGCGGCGCTGATGGTGTAGAGGAAGGACGCGCCTTCGACGAACGGCCCGAAGATGTTCGCGGAGGCGGGATCGGCATAGCCGGTGGCGACCGCGGTGTAGTTGCCGGGCTCGGAGGCGCTGCCGCCCGCGACGGTCAGGTAGGCGATGTGCCCCTGCCCGTCATCGAGCCACGCGGTGATGCCCGAGGGCTGGCCGTCTGCCTGCCGGGGATACGTGTAGCCGGAGGAGTCGCCCCAGTAGACGCTGGAGGCGTTCCACTGGACGTAGACCGGCTCGGGTTCGGGTTCCGGTTCCGGCTCGGGTTCGGGTTCCGGCTCGGGTTCGGGTTCTTCGACAACCTTGGGAGTAAGTTCTCCGCTGAGTGTCAAAAAGTCGCTTCTTATATAACCGGTTACCGTTGAATTGTAAGTCATGTAATACCATGTCTCACTTCCGGTCGTTTCGTAACCTGTAACAACGACCATCATTCCGCCGTCAACGCTTCCTACTCTGTCGGTAGAAGTCGAAGGACCTTTTCTGACGTTAACGCTCGAATTGGCCTTTGCGTCGATGGGTTCAACTTCGATAAGATCGGTACTTGCGATCGGAACACCGCCGGACGTGGGTTCAACCGGTGTGACCGCAGGCTGGGTCGTTGTCGTATCCGTAGATGTGGTTGTTGTGGTGGTTGTGGTTGTTGTCGTTGTTGAAGTATCGGTTGTCGTTGCAGCGGGTGCGGGCGATGCTGCGGGAACCGTACCCGAAGTGGATACAAGGTCGCTTCGAACATATCCGTAGCTCTTTGCGTCTACCACAACTTTGTACCATGTGCTTCCCGCTGAGTCGGTAGTCGTATCAACAATCTCAAGCACATCGTTCTTCATTGCGCTGGCAACGATCTTTCCTCCCGTTCCGGGCGTCTCTCTTATGTAAGCGCCGTCAACGGTAACGGTTGCTTTTGCATTGTCGGCATATGCACTTGCGGGAAAAAGAACGATCCCGAGCACTACGACCAATGCTGCCAAAACTGTTTTGATCACTGAATCAAATCTCTTCATTTGAATCCCCTCCAGAAAGCTCTTCTTATGCTTCATCGATTGCTTTTCCGATATCGGTACGCATATATTTGTTTTCAAAAGTAACCCATTCGGTAGCTTCATATGCTTTCTTTCTTGCTTCTTTGAGCGTGCTTGCGGTTGCGGTCACGCCGAGTACTCTGCCTCCGTTGGTAACGATCTTGCCTTCTTCGTTGAACTTCGATCCGGCATGGAAACAAAAGTAATCTTCTTTGCCTTTGAATGCCTCAAGACCTTTGATCTCGAAACCTTTCTTGTATTCAAGCGGATATCCGTCACTTGCGAGTATTACGCACACAGCGGCATCATCGCCAAATTCTACCGGTGTCTTATCAAGTGTACCGTCAATGCAGGCTTCAAAAATATCTATGATGTCGCTCTTTAATCTGGTAAGAACGACCTGTGCCTCGGGATCGCCGAAACGGGCATTGTATTCAAGCACTTTCGGTCCCTTGGGTGTTAACATCAGTCCAAAGAAAATGACTCCTTTGAATTCTCTGCCTTCTTTGGCCATGGCCTCAACGGTGGGCTTAAAGATCTTCTCTTCGCAGAACTCTTCAACTTCCTTTGTATAGAAAGGGCTGGGTGAGAAGTTACCCATACCGCCGGTATTGAGGCCTTCGTCATTATCTTTTGCACGCTTGTGATCCTGTGCGGAAGACATTGTCTTTACCGTCTTTCCGTCAACAAAGGATAAAACCGAAACTTCGCGTCCCGTCATGAACTCTTCTATAACAAGTTTGTTTCCCGCGGAACCGAACTTCTTATCAAGCATTATCTCCTTAACGCCGTCTTCGGCCTCTTTTAAATTGTTGCATATAAGAACGCCTTTTCCGAGTGCAAGTCCGTCAGCTTTCAAAACTATAGGCATGTCGGCTGTCTTTAAATACTCAAGCGCTTTATCGGGATCGTCAAACGTTTCGTATGCGGCTGTCGGAATATTGTATTTCTTCATGAGGTCTTTTGAGAATGCTTTGCTGCCTTCCAGGATGGCGGCATTCTTTCTCGGTCCGAACACTCTTAGACCTTTTTCTTCAAAAACGTCTACGATACCGCCTACAAGCGGATCGTCGGGACCTACTACCGTAAGATCTATATCGTTATCTTTTGCAAAAGCGGCAAGCTTGTCAAACTCCATGACTTTAATGTCAACTATCTCGGCAAGTTCACTTATTCCGGCATTCCCGGGTGCACAATAGATCTTTGAAACCTTCTTTGATCTCGAGATCGCTCTCACAATGGCATGCTCTCTGCCGCCGCTTCCTATTACAAGGACTTTCATTTCTTCTCCTCCACAATATTTATACAGCCCTTTATGTATGCGCCTTCTTTGGACCTGTTTATAAAGCGTGCTTTCGGATGCTCTGATATCAGTATCTCAAATTCTCTTAAGTATTCCGCCATCTTTGCATCGGTATATACATAATCACCCGTTACGCTCTTTACCTTGGGCATGTTTTTTTCTTCGTACTCTGTATAATCCATTGTTCCCGCTGCGTGAGATTTTCCTCCGGGGAACGCAAGATCTATACCTACAAGTTCGATCGTCTTCGCTTTAAAATACAAAGCTACTTCCGCACAGAACAGCGTGACCGTTCCGACGTCATCCCATGTTTTTTCTCCGCTTGCCTTGTATATCCATTCGGAGAAGAAATAGCCGTTACTTGGAACAACATATTTTTTGCCTTTGTAATTAGCTGAAAACATCCAGCTTGCCGAATCGCTTATGATCAGCGGTACGTCCTCACACTCAACATCTTTTAAATGTCCGAACGTCCTGCTTCCCATGTCCACCGCGCAGATGAAATCCGGTTTTACTCCGACATTTAAAAGTTTTTTGTATATCGTGGTCGCTGCGATTATATGTTTTTTATCCGCGACAGACTTTAAATAATCGATATTGTAATCGACCGAGGGCCCGCCTCCGACCACTATCCACTCGTCGCTTTCCTTGGTAAGCTTTATATCCTTAATGCGCCCTGACGCGTTTTTTGTATTCTTGTAAAAATTGTTCTCTACCGTGTCGATATAATTGTTTCTCGATGTTACGGAAAGAAGAACCGTTCTCGTAAGCGATGCCGCTTTGTCGGATAATCTTGAAACAATATCCTCTTCGATGTTTATGATCGCATCGTCATTTTTGTAATCATCGACATGTTTCGAGAAAAATTTATCGGTAAGCCTGTCACCGTCACGCTCGATCACTATGTGAAGCTTGTCGCCGGGAATATTTGAAAGTACCCCGTACATCTTTGCATACTCGACCAGCGTCTGATCTGTTTCGTAAATGTATATATCAAGCGCTCCTTCGGAGAGTTTGTATATCTCCCACGCAAGGAAACCCAGTTCTGTACCTAATGAGCAAAAGGAGGTCGCTTTGGGACAATACATCGACTTTGCTTTCCTGTATGCTTCCCATAACGGATCTTTGGCGCTTACAAGTTTTCTGCCGCGCTTGACATTTTCTATCGAAAGGTATCCCGAGTCCGAAGAAAACAGCCTGTAATCACCTTCCGTAACGTCAATGGCGGGAGTGCTCTTCATAATATGTTCAAAAAGCGGAATGAGTTCTTCGATCCTGTCTGCCGCATCCGGAAGATTGCTGTTTGTTGCGGCCTTGCTCGTTTCAACGACCTTTGCCCACAGATCGTTTGCAAAAGCCTGATCCGTACTGACATATTCCTTGATCATTTCCGTCATGGGTTCCATCGTTTCTTCCCACAACGATTTAAACCGAATCCATCGTGAACCGTAGAGTTCTTCGGCCATCTTTTTAAGGTTGGTGATAACGTTCGCTTTTACGTATATCTCTTCGATGAAATCTTCCGCCATAAGTTGTCCCTATCCTATAGCAATAACGCCGTCGCTTATCTTGGAGATGATGTCGGGTAAGATTATCCACTCTGCCTGCTCCATGACGCGGCGCTGCAAAACCTCGGGGGTATCGCCGTCAAGAACTTCGACTGCCTTTTGCGCAAGTATCCTGCCCGTATCTATTCCTTCGTCAACAAAATGAACCGTCGCACCGGTCACTTTCACTCCTCTTGCCAGAACGGCTTCGTGAACCTTCAGTCCGTAGTAGCCCTTACCGCAAAAAGAAGGAATGAGCGAAGGATGAATGTTAATTATCCTGTTTTTAAACGTTTTAACCACGATCTCGGGAACGTTTACAAGAAAGCCCGCAAGTACCACGAGGTCCGGTGATGCTTCTTTTATCGACTCAAGAAGTGCGATGTTAAACTTTTCCCTGTCTTCAAAGTCTTTCGGTGAAACGCACTCGAAAGCTACGTTTCTTGACTTTGCTCGCTCGAAAGCGTAAGCATTTCTGTTGTTGCCGATGACCTTAACGACCTCGGCATTTTTGATCTTTTTAGCTTCTATAGCTTTGAAGATTGCTTCGAGATTGGTGCCTCCGCCCGAGACACATACCGCAATCCTTAACATATTTCCACGCCTTTCTCGCCTGCCTTGATAACACCGAGTGCAAATGCGTCTTCGCCGGCTGCCTTGATCGCTTCGATCGTTGCATCGGCATCCGCAGCATCTACGCAAAGTACCATTCCGACGCCCATGTTGAAGGTGTTGTACATCATCTCTTCGGTGATGTTGCCCTTCTTTTGAAGCATCTTGAATATTGCGGGCACTTCGTAGCTTGACTTCATAACGCTTGCAAGAGCACCTTCGGGAAGCATTCTGGGAATGTTCTCGTAGAATCCGCCTCCTGTGATGTGACTGCATCCTTTTATCTTAACGCCTGCGTCTTTAACGCTCTTTAATGCTTTGACATATATCTTGGTGGGAGCGATGAGTGCTTCGCCGAGTGTGGTTCCGAGCTCTTCGTAATATGTGTTAAGACTTTCCTTTGTCATCTCAAACACTTTTCTGACAAGTGAAAAACCGTTTGAGTGAACGCCCGATGAAGCGATTCCGATAAGTGCGTCTCCGGGCTTGATATCCTGTCCTGTGATGAGATCTTTCTTCTCAACAACGCCTACTGAAAAACCTGCAAGATCGTACTCGTCTTCGGGCATAAGTCCGGGATGCTCTGCGGTCTCGCCGCCTACAAGTGCACATCCGGCCTGCATACAGCCTTCGGCAACGCCCTTGACTATGGTTGCGATCTTCTCGGGATAGTTCTTTCCGCATGCTATGTAATCAAGGAAGAACAGCGGCTCGCCGCCGGCACACGCAACGTCGTTGACACACATTGCAACACAGTCGATACCGATCGTGTCATGCTTATCAAGCAAAAATGCGACTTTGACTTTTGTTCCGCATCCGTCGGTTCCCGATAAAAGAACCGGATCTTCCATATCTTTTATCTTGGAAAGTGAAAATGCTCCGGAGAAACCTCCGATACCGCCCAAAACCTCGGGGCGAAATGTCTTCTTAACGTGTTCTTTCATCAGTTCTACCGAAGCGTACCCTGCCTCGATATCAACACCGGCGTTCTTGTAATCCATAATTGTCCTCCCACAGACTATTTTTCGTAATTTTTGTATCCGACCTCGTTCAGCTTTGCGTCTTTTTTGATAACGCCTTCTTTCATCTTAAGCGAGTAGGCTTTGAGTTTTGAAAGAAGTGAAGCGTCTGATGTCGCAAGTATCTTTGCAGCCAAAAGTCCTGCGTTCTGGCCGCCGTTTATGGCTACCGTTGCTACGGGAATACCGCTCGGCATCTGTACTATGGAGTACAAAGAATCTCTTCCGCCAAGGCTTGTTGTATGCATCGGAATACCGATGACAGGCATCGGAAACAGTGCAGCGCACATTCCGGGAAGATGAGCCGCCATTCCCGCTCCTGCGATTATGACTTTGACTCCGCGTTCTTCGGCCGTCTTTGCATATTCAAAGAATTCATCGGGCTCTCTGTGCGCGGAGATGATGCGCATCTCGTATGAAATACCAAGTTCCTCCAAAACGTCGGCCGCTTTTGCCATTACGGGCATGTCCGAATCGCTTCCCATTACAATCGATACAGTCGCCATATCTATGCTCCTTTACATATTTTCCTACAATATATAGTGTACTTTAATGCTTTATTCGATGCAACAATCAGATTGCACTAAAAATGCTAAATTCCCGCATAAAGTATGTTACTGATAAACAATAAATCCACGATGTTTAAGGCCAGTCCTATGTTTGCGTAAAGGTGTATGCAGTCAGGCTTGTTTCTGGCCACCACCGCAAGGATGATGCCTACGGAAGAAAACAGTGTGCACAGAAAACCCACCGCTCCGAAATTGGCCGGAGCCGCACCTTTAAGCTTGTAGCTTAGCACGACCGAAATGATGAGGCTTAACATCACTATCACACCGAGGATAAAAGAAAATATCCCTGTCTTTGAGTGCTTTTTGTTGGAATATATTATCTGTTTTCTTTTTTTGACTTTCTCTCCCGATGCCTTCAAAATGCTCACCTTTACATCTGTTATTTAACGGCGCCGTAGATCTTGAAGTAATCTTCGATCGCGGCATAAATGGTATCGTCTATTACCACACGTCCGTTTATCTCTCTATTGTGAAGATATTCTTTTACTTCATCCATCGTAACTATCGCACCGGTCTCAAAACCGTAAAGTTCCTTTATCTCGTCAAGAGCGCACTTATCGCCCTTTCCTTTTTCGCATCTGTTAAGAGATACCATAAGGCCGAGTATGGTAACGTTTGCCTGCTCCCTTATGATGGGGAATGTCTCTTCGATGGACTTGCCCGAAGTCGTAACGTCTTCGATGATCACAACTCTGTCGCCGTCTTTAAGCTTGCTTCCGAGAAGTATGCCTACATCCCCGTGATCTTTCATTTCTTTACGGTTCGAGCAATAACGGATCTCTTTTCCGTACAGTTTATCGAATGCAATGACAGTGGCTACCGAAAGAGGGATGCCCTTGTAAGCGGGTCCGAACAAAACGTCAAAGTCTGCTCCGTACTTGTCATAAATGGCCTTTGCGTAATATTCGCCGAGCTTTGCAAGCTGTGCGCCCGTAACATATGCTCCCGCGTTCATAAAAAACGGCGACTTTCTGCCGCTCTTTAAGGTAAAATCACCGAACTTCAAAACGTCCGACTCAACCATGAATCTGATAAATTCCTCTTTGTATTGTTCCACTTTTTTCTCCTTTATATCTTTTTAACGTAATTTAGTACAAAGAAAGCTTTCGGCACTACAAATACTTCTGCCGACCCGCTTATTAAACCACTATATATTGTACCATAACGCGGTCTTCTTGCAATAGATTTAACCTTTAATCTCTTAAACTTTCCTAAATATTTTATTGATTTTAAATCCGTGCCTTATTAATGTGTTAAAATCTTTCAATGAATTTGAAATTCAATCCCAAATAACTGAGAAAAGCAGGTACATATATGGATAAAAACTCAAAAATTCTTATATCAGCGATAATACTTCTTTCGGTCTCTCTTACTGCGTTACTTATCGTGTTCGTTGTTAAAGGCGGATCGGTAAAAAGAACAGACATCGAGCCCGATCCGACCCCGACAGTAAGCGAAGAGGTCTCTTCCGTAAACAAAGAGACGCTCGAGAAACCTACCGTCGGAAAGACAAACAGCGACAAAAAGGTTAAAGAAAAAGAAGATACTCCCGAGGATAAAAAGGAAGAGAAGGAGACAAAAGCGCAAAGAAGTCCCGGCGAACCGATCGAAAGAGATATCATCTTTGAACCCGCGGCAGGCTTTTACGAAGACTCGCTTACGGTAAGCATCCGCCTCCCCGAAGGAAAAACCGGAACGATCTATTGTAACGTAAATGACGCTCTTTCCGGCATGGGTGAAGAATATTCGGGTGAGATCTCACTTGAAACAACCGACGCCGAATCGCCAAACGTATATTTCATCGAGGCGACCGCCGCTTTCGAAGACGGTTCGATCGTAAATGTGACCGCGACATACTTTGTAGGCAAAAACGTATTTTCAAGATATTCGACTCCCGTCATCTCGATCTGCGGAAAGCCCGAGGAACTCACCGGACCGGACGGAATACTCTACGGAAGAAACGCTCAGCAGATGACCGGCCGCGATTCTGAGCGGTGGGTATATCTTGAAATGTTCTCCGAGAGTGGCGAACAGCTTCTTTCACAGGCTTGCGGCATGAGGCCTTTCGGAGGTTTTTCAAGAATGCTCCCGATAAAATCGGTAAAGCTCTATGCCCGAAAAGAATACGATACGTCCAAGAACTTTAAAACAGACATATTCGGCACCAAAAAGGAAGACGGAAGCGGCGAAGTTATCAAATCATATAAACGTCTCGTCCTTCGTAACACCGCCAACGACTTCGGAAGCGGCTTCATAAGAGACGAATACGCACAGATGCTGGCACGTGAAGCAGGTCTTCCCGATACGGAGGGCGTTCTTCCGACCGCTGTGTATATGAACGGACAATATTACGGACTGTTGTGGCTTCACGAAAGTTATTGTGACAAGTATTTCAAGGAAAAATACGGCGACGACGCACCGGGTGAATTTGTGGTAATAGAGGGCAAAGAAACCGAAAAGGTCGGCGAAGAACAGGAAGTGGCCGATTTCAACGCAATGTACAATTATCTTTGCTCGCTCGACATGCGAGAAGATACCGCATTTGCAGAGGCCGAGGCTTTCATGGATGTATACAACTACATCGATTATTATCTTTTCAACATTTACGTTGCCAACCTTGACTGGCCCTACAACAACATAAAATGTTACCGCTACTATGCGGCGGAAGGTGAAGAATACGGCGAAGGAGTGTTTGACGGCCGCTGGAGATTTTTGCCCCACGACATGGACTTTTCTTTAGCCATAAACGAAAGCTGCACCGCATCAAGTGATATATTCGCGCATGTCCTTCTTCCCGAAAGCGGCAACTACTACGCACCGCTCTTTGCAAATCTTTCAAAGCGAAAGGATATACAAAATTACGTAAGACACCGTTTGACCGGGCTTACCGAAACATCTCTCGATCCGGAGAAAACTGTCGCTTTATTCGATAAAGCCGATGAAATGAGAGCAAAAGAACACGCATATATGGAGGCTCACATAAGCGCCATGACCGCCATAGACACAAACTACGGAAGCGGTTACACACGCCAGAACCTTAGCGAAACATGCGAAGCGATAAGAACATTCCTTCGTGATCGCAACTCCGATATCCTGTCGCGTCTGGATTACTACTATCCGGATTATTGATCGTATAAAAATGTTGCACAAAACGCAACAAAACGTTTTGTGCAACATATATTGTGATCTGTCTTTATAAGGCCGAAGCGATATCTTCGCGCATGTCGATGACTGCAGCTCTTGCGGCGTCTGCGTAACCGCGCTCGCCAAAGGATGCGTATTTCTCCTGCTGATATGCGGCAATGATGCCACGTGAGGAATTGACGATTGCACCAAGGCCGTCTGAGTTAAAGAACGGCTTTAAGTCTTTTCCTTTACCGCCCTGTGCACCATAACCCGGAACCAGTATGTAAGCCCTCGGCATGACCTTGCGAAGTGCGGCGCCCATTTCGGGATAAGTGGCTCCCACAACGGCTCCGACGTAGCTGTAACCTGATTGACCAACAAAGTCAGCGCCCCATTCGTTCACTTTTTCGGCTACATGCTCGTAAAGAGGTTTGCCGTCTATAAGTCTGTCTTGGAATTCTCCGGAGCTTGGATTGGACGTTTTTACAAGGATAAATATCCCCTTCTTTTCTTTGCGACATACGTCCACAAACGGCTTAATGCCGTCATAACCGAGATAAGGATTGACAGTTGCAAAATCTTCGTTAAAACCTTCAAATAATTCACCCCCAATTTCAACCTTTGAAAGATGGCCTACCGCATAAGCTTCGCTAGTGGAGCCTATATCGCCTCTTTTGATGTCGCCGATAACGGTTAGCCCTTTTTCTTTACAATAGTCTACTGTCTTTTTGAATGCGATGAGTCCGTCCACACCGAACTGTTCGTACATTGCGATCTGCGGTTTAACGGCAGGTACAAGATCGTACACCGCATCAACTATACCCTTATTATACTCCAATATTGCCTCTGCGGCACCCTTTGTACCCACTCCGAAATTATTAAATTTTTCTTGCTTAATGTAGTCGGGTACAAATTTGAGCATCGGATCGAGTCCGACCACAATAGGCGCATTTTTGGCCTTAATGTCATTAATAAGTTTATCTATCATCTCATTCCTCCGAATGTATTATCCTCAAACAGTCATCGAGGCGGGTGAGTACCCGCCTCGGTGACTTCTATATTAAACTAACACTCCCTTGCGGCTCTCAACGTATTTCTTAATGTTAGATACGTTGGCATATTTCCTGGCCGCACCGTTTTCAATCACAACAAGCGTGGGTGCCTGCATAACATCGTACTTCTGTACAAGTTCCGCGTTTTCATCGGCATCTATCAAAATGTAGTCTGTTCCGGCGAGAAGCTCTTTTGCAAGTTTGCAGTTGGGGCAGGTCTTTGTGGTGAAAAGATATGCCAGATTCTGTGCACCGTTAACGTCTACTTCAACCTTATCTTCTTCGTTCGAGATTTTGATCATCGTTGAAACGGGACGCTTAAGCGATGAGTTCTCGATATCGTAAGTGGTACGGTTGATATATTCCTGAGCCTTACCGTCATTCCAGTTCTTAACGGGACGATAGTAACCTGTTATACGGCTGTAAACTTCGGTCTCTCCGCCACATATAGGACAAGTCTTCTTCTCACCTGCGATATATCCGTGATCTTTACAGATCGAATATGTAGGTGAAAGTGTATAGTAAGGAAGCTTGTAATTGTCTGCGATAGTCTTAACAAGATTTGCCGCAGCCTTCCAGTCTGGAAGCTTTTCTCCGAGGAATGCGTGGAATACGGTTCCCGAAGTGTAAAGCGTCTGAAGCTCGTCCTGAATATCCAATGCATCGAATATATCTGCGGTATATTCAACAGGCAGATGAGATGAATTGGTGTAGTAAGGTGTATCGCCGGGTTTTCCTGCAGTCTTGATGGCAGGCCACTTCTTGCGGTCGTTCTTGGCAAGACGATAAGTGGTTGACTCTGCGGGAGTAGCTTCAAGGTTGTAAAGGTCTCCGTACATCTGCTGATAATCGGAGAGGCGGTTTCTCATGTGATTGAGGACTTCCTTGGTGAACTCCTGAGTACGCTCGTCCGTCATATCCGCACGAAGCCAGTTTGCATTAAGACCAACTTCGTTCATACCGATAAGACCGATAGTTGAGAAGTGATTGTCAAAGCTTCCGAGATATCTCTTGGTGTAAGGATAAAGGCCTTCATCCATAAGTTTGGTGATGACGCCTCTCTTAACCTTAAGAGAACGTGCCGCAATATCCATAAGTCTGTTAAGACGCTTAAAGAAATCGTCTTTGTTGACAGAAAGGTATGCGATACGGGGCATATTGATCGTAACAACGCCAACCGAACCCGTTGACTCGCCCGAACCGAAGAAACCGCCTGATTTCTTACGAAGTTCACGAAGGTCGAGACGTAAACGGCAGCACATTGAACGAACATCGCTGGGTTCCATATCGGAATTTACGTAATTTGAGAAATAAGGTGTTCCGTACTTTGATGTCATCTCGAAAAGGAGCTTGTTGTTCTCTGTTTCGGACCAGTCAAAGTCTTTCGTGATCGAATAAGTGGGAATGGGATACTGGAAGCCTCTGCCGTTGGCATCGCCTTCGATCATGGTTTCCAAAAATGCCTTGTTGACCATGTCCATTTCCTTCTGGCAGTCTTTATACTTGAAGTCCAGTTCCTTGCCGCCGACGATGCAGTTCATCTCCGCAAGGTCTTCCGGGACCTTCCAGTCCAGAGTGATGTTGGTAAAAGGCGCCTGAGTGCCCCATCTGGCAGGCGTGTTGACACCGTAGATGAAGCTCTGGACGCACTGCTTGACTTCCTTGAAGCTCAGGTTATCCACCCGCACAAAGGGCGCGAGATAGGTGTCGAAGGAACTGAAAGCCTGCGCTCCGGCCCATTCGTTCTGCATGATGCCCAAAAAGTTGACCATCTGGTAGCACAGCGTGGACAGATGGTTGGCGGGGGAAGAAGTGATCTTGCCCTGCACGCCGCCCAGACCTTCCTCGATCAGCTGCTTCAGGCTCCATCCGGCGCAGTAGCCGGTGAGCATGGTCAGGTCATGAATG
>JAILEQ010000167.1 GCA_024687305.1 Lachnospiraceae bacterium
TAGAGTGCCTTGCCGTGATGACCGAATGTAACGGCACCGTGGTGAGGATAGTTCTTCTCAATAAGCACGTGACGATAGAAACGTCCCATTTCCTTGATAGCGAATACACCGATACCACCGAATGACCTGGTAGCAACAGGAAGTACTTCACCTTCTGCAAGGTAAGCTCTGATCTTGGCATCAGCTGTTGACTGAAGTCTGAAGAATGTGATGTTTCCGGGTGCGATATCGCCTTCGAGAGTTCCGTTTGTAACTTCGATGGGAAGATTTCTTGCCATGATCATCTGATACTTCATCTCATGGAATGCAAGCTTCTTGGAACATGTATTTCCGCAGTGGAATCCCATAAATGTATCTGTATGCTTGTAATCGAATTTGCCTTCGATGGATTCTTTGTACATATCCTTGGGAACGGAGTTGTTGATATCAAGAAGTGTAACGATATCTTCTGATACGCATGTACCGATGAACTCTGATAAGCATCCGTAGATATCTACTTCACATGATACGGGGATACCCATACCTGTTAAACGGGAGTTAACATAGCAGGGAACGAATCCGAACTGTGTCTGGAAAGCGGGCCAGCACTTGCCTGCGATTGCAACATATTCTCTGTATCCCTTATGCTCTTCGATCCAGTCAAGAAGTGTTAATTCGTACTGAGCAAGTTTAGCAAGTACTTCGGGCTTCTTGTTTCCTGCGCCGAGTTCTGCTTCCATATCCTTAACAACTTCAGGAATACGAGCATCACCTGCATGCTTGTTGAATGCTTCGAAAAGGTCAAGTTCTGAGTTCTCTTCGATTTCAACACCAAGGTTGTAAAGCTGCTTAATAGGAGCGTTACAAGCAAGGAAGTTGAGAGGTCTGGGACCGAATGATATAATTTTAAGCTTTGAAAGACCAACGAGTGCTCTTGCTACGGGAATGAATTCGTTGATCATCTTAGCGCAGTCTTCTGCATCACCAACGGGATACTCGGGAATGTATGCGCCAACGTTACGAAGCTTTAAGTTGTAGCTTGCGTTAAGCATACCGCAGTATGCGTCGCCTCTGCCGCCGCAAAGGTCGTTCTGTGTCTCTTCTGCTGCAGCACAGAACATCTTGGGTCCTTCAAAGTGCTTAGCAAGCAATGTCTCGGAAATCTCGGGACCGAAGTTTCCAAGGTATACGCAAAGTGCGTTACAGCCTGCTTTCTTGATATCTTCAAGAGCCTGAACCATATGGATCTCGCTCTCAACGATACAGATGGGGCACTCGTAAATATCGGAAGCGTCATACTTTGCCTTGTAAGCTTCTACCAAAGCCTTACGTCTGTTAACTGACAAAGACTCGGGGAAACAGTCACGGCTGACAGCCACGATACCTAATTTAATCTTGGGAATGTTGTTCATTATTTTGGTTTCCTCCTGATAATTATATGTTTTTCAACTATAGACGCCTCTTTGAAGCGACAAGTTGATTTTAACACGATTTATTAATAAGCGAAACAAAAAGTTACTTAATCGTTTTACTCGTAGAGATTGAGGTTCTTGCCCTTAAGACCGAGGAATGAACCTGCGTCGAGTCCGCCTTCTTTGTGTCCGATGAGCCACTTGTTAACTGCGGTGATGAGAGCGTCTTCCGAAGGAGCCGTTCCGTCTGCGTTTACCCTTGCATGAGCGGTCTTCAAAGGATAGTTCGTTCCCTTGGGAAGAACGATCGAAACTTGGAATCCTTTGCCGTCCACTCCGCAGGGAGCATAGTGAAGAGTCGTTGCGAAAACTTCAACTGCGGTTCCCGCGGGAACAAGGAATGCCTTAACCTTTGAAGTATCGTAAGTGAAGTCGTCTTCAACATCTTTCATAAGACCGAGCATAAGAACAGCATCGGTAGCCGCTACGTTGATCTCGGAATCTCTGTGATACTCAAGCGCGTTGAGCATGCTGTTGTGACCGTTGCAATATCCGATCTGGATAGGCATCTCGCCGTAAGTTACGTTGGCGATCTCTTTTGCAACATCGAGGGCTTCAAGTTCTGCGATCGAGGGCTCGTAAACTACGCCTTCGGGGCAGGGGGTCTTCTTCATTGCTTCTACGAGTGCGGAAAAATCTACATTTTTGATAACTCTTCCGTATTCTTTGAACTCTTTGCTGTTAACCGATAAGATTTCCATACTACATTTTCTCCTTTATTATTTGATCTTCGCAAATACAGGTTTAAGCGCGGGATAGATAAGCTTAAACTGCTGATAGCGTTCTTCGTACTTCTTAACAAGTTCGGGATCGGGTTCAACCGTATCCACAACCTTAACAAACTTGTCTGCGATCTCTTCTACCGACGAATATTCACCTGCCGCTACAGCTGCAAGCATTGCACCGCCCATTGCGGGACCTTCTTCGCTTTCGATAACATCAACCTTAAGATTTAAGATATTTGCGATCATCTTCTTCCAAAGAGGTGATTTCGCTCCGCCACCGCATATCTTGGTGCGCTCGATCTTAATTCCGAGGCTCTTTGCAACTTCGTACATGTCTCTTGTAGCAAAAGCAACGCCTTCCAAAACTGCCTGAGTCATGTCGGCACGTGTTGTGTCCATGGTGATTCCGGTAAATGTTCCTCTTGCGTAAGGATCGTTTAACGGAGATCTTTCACCCATCAGATAAGGCAGGAAGAAAACGTGATTCTCGCCAAGCTTATCGATTGCCTTCTGCTCTGCCGCATAATCGGTGGTGCCGATGATCTCATCCATCCACCACTTATTGCAGGAAGCGGCCGAAAGCATACATCCCATTAAGTGATATGAACCGTCTGCATGAGCAAACGAATGAAGTGCGTTAAATGAGTCAACACCGAACTTCTTGGAAGAAATAAAGATCGTTCCGCTCGTTCCGAGTGAAATGTTACATCTTCCGTCACCAACGGTACCGGTACCTACGGCTGCGGCTGCATTGTCGCCTGCGCCTGCTGCAACGATAACATCCGATGAGAAGCCGAGTTCTTTAGCAACATCGTCCTTCAAAGTTCCAATCTTCTCGTAGCTTTCGAAGATCTTTGCAAGCCATTCGGGTTTAACCGAGCAAATCTCGCACATCTCTTTTGACCAGGTTCTGTTCTTTACATCAAACAACAGCATACCCGATGCATCCGAAACATCCGTCGAATGAACGCCGGTAAGCTTATATGCAAGATAATCCTTGGGAAGCATCATCTTGGCGATCTTCGCAAAGTTTTCGGGCTCTTTGTTTTTAACCCATAAAACCTTGGGAGCCGTAAATCCGGTGAAGGAAATGTTTGCGGTATACTCCGATAATTTGTCTTTTCCGATAACGTTGTTTAAGTAATCACATTCTTCGGTGGTACGTCCGTCATTCCAAAGAATTGCGGGACGGATAACATTGTCGTCTTTGTCAAGAATTACAAGACCGTGCATCTGACCGCCGAAACTGATGCCTTTAACCTTTGACTTGTCAAAACCTTCGGTAAGCTCTTTTAAGCCTTCCATACTCTTTTCATACCAGTCTTCGGGTTTTTGCTCGCTCCAGCCGGGGTGAGGAAAGAATAAAGGATATTCTTTAGAAACTACATTTAAGATTTTTCCGCTTTCGTCCATCATAAGGAGCTTTACAGCGGAAGTACCCAGATCGATTCCGATATAGTACATACTAACCCTCCATTGTATTTTTTGTGATGTTTTTATTCTATTAAACAAAAAGTCATTATTCAACCTACTTTTATGACTTTTTGTAGTTAATTCTTGCTATAAATATAGCGGATATCTTACGATATCCGCTAAAGTGTTTAAAGATTGTTAAAATTTACGATCAGTTTTTCTCGTTAAGATAGATCGATACTCTTTGCTGAATGATGGAAGTTACCTCATCCACGCTCTTTTGTCCTTCAAAGAACGGAGCCGCCTCTTCGTAAATTATGTTCATTACACTTTCATCAAGGTACGAAGAGTACGTATTAATACTCTTGATATATTCGGTAAACTGATCGACTTCTTTCTGAGTAAGAGGCTTTGCCTGATTTTCGGGATACATGGACGAAGAAACGTATGCTCCTTCGTAAATGACAGCTCCATCTTCCTCAAGATTCTGCTCTTTCATTGAATTTTCGGCAAGTTCGTTAAATCTCTTTACAGAAAGCGGGATACCCCACGTAACCTTTGCCATATGCTCATCATCGAGCATCTGCTTTACGAAATCCCATGCCGCGTCAGAGTGCTTGCACTTTGACGAGATCGCAAACATCTCATAAAGACCGAGTGCGGCGCCGTTACCCGTGGATGAAGGATATCCGACAAGTGTAACCTCTTCACCGAATGTATCCTGAACAAGACTTCTGTAATTGTCAAATCCCGAAAGATATGCATCGGTGAGCACATACTTGTCATTTCTGTACATGCCTTCATAATCGATATCGTCCGAATATATCTTCTCGTAAAATTCATCCGTTCTTGCCGGCAGATCTTTTACAAACGTAAGGAGCGCTTTGAACTGATCGTTGTCGAAGCTGCACGAATGCTCAGCCGCATTTACATAAGAATTGATATCTACCGATATACATGTCGTCATAAAATCTTCTCTCGTCACGGCAAACATAAGCTGCGAGCCTGCGGGAAGGTTCTTTGAGAATTCGGTCATCTCTTCGAAGGTCCATGACTTTCTGTCTCCGAGGATAGACTTCTTACCGGCAAGCGTATTTACATAGAAGTAAGGTGAGAAGAAAACGAGTTTTCCGTCATATTCGCATGCCTTCAATACGTTCTCGAAATAGTTTGATCTGGCATAGGTGGGATCTGCATCCATATATTGGTAAAGATCCACAAAAAGTCCCTTGGCTGCGTAATTCATGAGATTGGTGCCACTGCTTGCTATTATGATATCGGGACTCTGACCTGCCGCGATCTCGGAATTCATTTTGTTGGTTCCGGCCTGATAATCATCTTCGGTCTGATACATGCTGTAATCCCTTACAACAATCCTGTATTCGGGATTTGTTTTGTTGAACTTTATGACATCTTTCTTGACCTCTGTGTCAATATAAAGGCATCCGAGCGAAATGGTTTCTTTTTCCACCACGTCCGAAGGATCGACCTTCGTATATCTGCAGAGGTAAGTTCTGTATTGATCGTCGCTCCAGTCACTGTATGTACCAAGGAAAGTCTTGTCATCAAGTGCATAGAAAGCACCGAAATAACTGGTTGCCACATCGGAGTCGATGAAGTTGAAGACTTCGGTAAGCTCCTTGGTGGAAAAATTGTATCCGTAAATACCGGTATCGGATCTTAAGAAAAGATCGTAATTGTCGCCCGTTCCGTAGATCTCGTAACTGTTGAGATTTATTCCGACTTCTATGGGACTCGACAATTCAAGTGTCTCAGGGTCTATTGTACTGAGTACGCTTCCGTCGGTGTTATAGTAGAAAACATAGATCTTTCCGTCTTTGCCCGTAAACAGGTTTCTTACCCATTCCATGCTTCCTTCCATTTCCTTCTTTTTGACAAGCTTCAGATCCTTATCAAAAACAGCAAATGTCTTGTTGCAGGTCGCGAGCAGATTTCCGTCGGCCAAAGCTACAGTTGACTCTACGTAATCTATTCCCAGTTCGGTGATCTCAACCTTTTTATTGATCTGTCCGTCTATGTTTGCGCTCACATAATATTGAGCGGAATCGTAGATCGGATTGTCGGGATCGGAATAATCGCTGTTATCAACATAGCATGAAAAGAAAACATTACCGTTACCGGCATCTATCGGTCTTTCCAGGTAGAAATAGTTCTTTCCGGTCAAACCGAAATCAATGGTTTTTACAAGCTTTCCGTCCATATCGGTAAGATAAATGTTTGTCTTGGAACTTCCGGCATCGTAGTCGTACTTAACCGCAACCACCATGAGATTGTCTCCGACCTTTGTAACGGAATTGACTTCCTCGCCTTCGCCTATCTCAAAGTTTAAAATTTCTTCTTTAAATACGGCGTTCTTGTTAAATGTTACGGTTGCGCCTTTCTTACCGCATCCTGCGTAAGGAACGATCATAATGATCGCGATCAGTAAAGCCAAAGCTCTTTTAATGTTTTTACGCATCAGATCAATTCTCCTTTTTCTTTCTTTTGCTTTCTTTCTTCTCTGTATATCTCTATCCGTTTCTCGATAAAGTTTTTAACATCCGATTTGTGTATCGTGCGATTTTTCCACATTCTGGCACAAAGAACACACACATTCACAAATACAAACGAAATAAGGATGATATCTATGAAAACCCACGGAACCAATGCATCCTCAAGGCCTCTTGCCATATTCTCCCAGTAAGGGTAGATGATGGCTTTCGCATTCATGCTCCTTGAACCGGCGGTCTTAAATCTTTTAATGAGCCTCGTCCATGAAAATCTTTTTGTGTTTTCCACTATCTCGAACTTGTCTTCATTAAGAGTTATAGCGTCTTTTACAACCTTCATTCCGTATCCGGAAACAGGATTGGGAAGAAGTACTTCGTAACAGTCAAGCTCTGTCCTGTTTGAAACATACTCAATAGTTTCATAGGAAACATATACGGTATTTTTATCGTTACCGGCAAGCTTATTAAATCTCCCGGTATCCTTTTTATATACACCGGCTACGATGAGCCTTACACCCTCGATCTCGACAGGTTTTCCGACAATGTCGGGCGATCCGTAAAGATCCCACGCAGCTTCTTCGTCCAAAAGTATCTTATCCTGCATAAGATCGTCGCCGTCGAAATAACTTCCGCTTAACAGTCTTAAAGGGTGGAAAAGAAAATAATCTCCCCCGACACCGATCACCTTGACTTTACTCGACTTCTTTTCGCTGTTTACGGTAGTCTCACCGCTTGCCGAATAGGCGCTGATACGTCTTCTGGCGTTCTCGCTCTTAGCTGTTATAAACTCCTCATCGAGCTTATTGTCTATCTTGAAACTGAGCTCTTTTAAGTTATCCTCGCTCACTTCGGCGATCTGAGAATAGAAGACGCTTATCTGAGTCGATTCACCGTCTTTATCGAAACGATCCGCAAAGAGCTGAGCAGGCTGCGTTCTCGATGCTCTCACACAAAAGAGGGCTATCAAGAAAAACACAACAAGCACACCACCCGAAATGATCAGCCACAATATTTGTTTTTTGGTAAATACTTTTCTTAGATAATCTGCCATTTATCAGTCTTTCAATCTTATCTGCTGTCCGTCTTCGAAAGGTTTTGAAGATGTGGTAACAACATAGTCCCAACCGATGAGGTCGCCGCTTACCGCACTTTCGGTATCGCTTTCGGCAAGGATGGTCACGTATACTTTTCTTGCTATATATCTGTTTCCGAAAGGAGTACTCTTGGAATCAACTTTGTATACATACTTTCCTTTACTGTCTTCTCCGAGAGCAGAGTTGGGAACAATGATATCGTAATTTGCGGTCTTGTTTCCGACCGAAACGTTAAGACTCGTTCCGCTTATAAGATCCTCACCTTCAACTTCGAAAATGATGATCTTTCCGTTGGGATTGCCCTGATCGGGACGAACCTCTCTTACTCTTGCATGAATATCCGAATACCACCAGGAGTTAGCAACTTCGGCTTCATCTCCGATCGAAACAAACTTAGCCTGTTCCTTGGTAATGTTAAGAGACATTGTAAAGCCCTTGCCGGCTCTTTGGATCGTGGCAACTTCAGCACCCTTTTCGGTCGTTTCACCCGCCACATTCTTTACGGTAAGAACCGTACCGGCAACCGGAGCCGTAATGGCCGATCCTATAGACTCGCTTCGAAGCTTCTCAACCTTCTCTCTTTGCTTGGTGATAGCTTCAAGATCGCTCTCAAGACCATACATATTTGCAAGTTCTGTCTTTAATTCCGAATAAGCTTTTTCGGCCTTATCTTTGGCATCTTTTGCATCTGTCAACTGAGCAGCATAATTATACTTCTTATCGCTTATCTCTTTTGATCCGTTCTTGATCGCATCATTATAATAATTGACCATCCCCGATGAATAGTTATAATTTGCCGCTTCGGAATCGTAAGCGTCTTTTAACTTCTTGATATATTCCGGGGTGAGGGTTTTCCTCTCTGCTTCAGCGTCGTTATAGGCTTTTTCTGCTGCATAATAAGCTTCTTCAGCCGCCTTTTCACTTTCTTCTGCTATTTTCTCTGTAATTGGATCAGACCCGGATACGTCATAAGTGCGGTTATTTGCATCTCTCCATGCCTTTTCGGCGTTATCCCTGGCATCTTTCAAGTCTTTTATATATTTTTCGCTTGCCTTGAGAACGGCCTCTTCATACGCTGCTTTTGTCTTTAAATAATCTGCCTCATCCGCAGCTTTTTGTGTTTCCCACGCAGACTTATCCGAACCTAAACCTACCGAATCAAAACCTTCGGCTTCATGTTCGTACTTTGTCTGAGCCTTCTCTATCTCAGCGATCCTCTTTTCCCAGCTTTCAACGAGATTCTTCGCTGCTTCAAGCTTTGCCTGATTTCCTTCCAGTGTACCTATGCTGCCTGAAGAAACGGCTGCCGTTGTTTTTCTTTCTATCTCACTTGTAATGATCTTGTTCTCATATGCATCTTCGAGCTTCTTCAGTTCATCCAAAGATTCTTTGAGTTCTTCACTCTCTCCGTCTTCAAGCTCGTAAATAACGTCACCGATCTCAACAACGTCACCGGGTCTTACCTTTACCGAAGCTATTTTTCTGGCCTCTTTAACTTCTACTTTATAAGGATCTGCGGTTTCAACTACACCGGTTCCTCTGACTTTATTAGTAATCTGTCCCGACGAAGTATATTGCGCTGAAACCTCCGGAAGGGAGTAGTTCATTATCGTATTTGAGAAAAGTGTCAGGATCAGCATCACAACTAGGAAAATGATGATCGCGTTCTTTATCCATTCTCTTTTTTTCTGGTTTTCCATTTCTTCTCCTCCAAAGGTCGCAAAAGCGCCTCAAATATCCTTTCTTTAACCCTTAACTCCGCCCTGGTACATAATTCCTTCGACAAGATAATCTTCTCCGTAAAGGAATATCAGTATACCGGGTATCATGTATATCGTTGCAACCGCAAATGCCAGTCCGGTCTCGCCGGTGTTTATCTGCGACAAAAATACGGAAAGCGGATGCATTTCCGGATCCGACAAAAGAATGATCGGCTGCTCAACCATATTCCAGTAATCGATAAAAACAAGGATCGCTATGGAATACAGGCATCCCTTGCAAAGCGGTGCGCATATCTTTCTGAATATCTGAAATTCACCCGCGCCGTCTATCTGTGCGGCTTCTATATAAGAAGAAGGGATCCTTCTCATAAACTTTGTAAGAAGATATACCGCAAACGGTGATGCTATGCCCGGCAGCCATATGGCCCAGCGTGTATCGACTATGTGAAGCCAGTTCGAAACAAGATAGTTCGGAACGAGCGTTACCTGATAGGGCATCAGCATAAGTATTATGTATAAGAAGAAAACGATCTCTTTAAGTTTTCCTCTCGCTCTTGTGAATCCGTAAGAAGCAAACATTGCGACCGTAAGCTGAAATACTACTATCGGAACTACAAGCATTACCGAATTCCAAAACTTAAACAAATAGTTCGGACTTTTAAATAAAACCGTGTAATACTGAGAAAATGATACCATATCCGGAATGAACTTAAGGTTAACAATGTCCGATATGAACACCTTACTGCCTCGTTCGGTCTTAGCAAAGATCGATCCGTAGTTCGCATTGATCTCGCTTTGTGACATGAATGAATTAGTGATCGTAAGGACGATCGGCGTAAGGAAGATCAGTGAAAACACAAGTGCCAAAAGTACCGCAACACTGACTCCCACGATTCTTTTTTTCTTTTTGGCGGAAAGAGTACGAAGTTTTTTCATTCTTCCACATCCTTTCCGAAATGGTTTTCAGCCAGGAACAGGATCCCTATGATGATCACCATCACAAAAGACATTATTATCGCCGCAGCCGAAAGCTTCTGATAATCAAGCGACCTGAACGTATTGTTCATGAAGTGCTGCAGCATGTATATGGGAGTATACGGATAATCTCCCGTAAGAAGATAAATCTCTCTGAAAACCTTAAAGGAATTGATAAGAGA
>JAILEQ010000031.1 GCA_024687305.1 Lachnospiraceae bacterium
TTATAGAAAAGAATTCGGAACTCGGAAAGCTGATCGCTAACTACAATTTGTTACGTGAAAAATACCGTTACCAGATCAAAGGTTATATGGATGCATTAAAGAAAGTGGCTGATTAAGCCACTTTTTTTATTTAAACCAACACCACCGTCCCCCGGGGGTCTTGCCTGCTTTTCCGGAAGCAAGCTTCTTTATACTTTCTTTATATTCTCTTTGCGATTCTTTAAACATCCGCTTCTATACTTCAAAACAGAAACGGAGGAAAACACAGATGACAAATTCAAATTACATTCTTGAAACACACACGCTGTCAAAGAAATACGGTGGCAAATGCGTGGTAGATAAAGTAGATCTTCACATTAAGAAGGGAGAGATCTACGGACTCATCGGGCCCAACGGCGCAGGCAAGACAACGATCATGAAGATGGTCGCAGGACTGGCAAGTCCGAGTGAAGGCGAGATAAGCCTCTTCGCTAACAGTGAAAAAAGAGGCCGCATCGGAGCGCTCATCGAGGAGCCTGGCGTGATTGGAACGTTCAACGCGTTTGACAACATGAAACTTAAGGCATTGGCCATGGGTGTTTACGACAAGCAAAACATACTGGATCTTTTGAAGCTTGTCGGACTTGCAAACGATAAAAAGAAAGCGAAAAACTATTCCCTTGGTATGAAGCAAAGGCTTGGTATAGCGATGGCGCTTCTCGGTCACCCGGATTTTCTTATACTGGATGAGCCCATAAACGGTCTCGACCCTCTCGGTATCACCGAGATAAGAGAGCTGATCATGCGGATCAACAAAGAAGAAAACATCACGATCATGATCTCGAGCCACATTCTTGAAGAGCTTAACAAAGTGGCAACATCATTCGGTATCATCAATCACGGCGGGCTCGTAAGAGAACTTACCGAGAATGAACTTAGGACCGAGAGCGAAGAGAAGATCGAGATAATCACAGATGACACCGGACTTGCAGTGTCAGTACTGGAGAAAGAAAACATTACGAACTTCACCGTAGTTGATTCAAACAAGATCCATGTATATCAGGTGGCAACATCTGTAGCAGATCTTAACAGAAAGCTTGTAACCGCAGGCGTAAATGTAGAGGGTATACACGTGATCGGATCGTCTCTTGAGAATTTCTATCTTTCATGTGTAGATAACGGAGGAAACAAAAATGCTTAATCTTATAAAAATGAACATGTACAGACTCTTAAAGAGTAAAAACTTTATTTCACTTTTAGTAATGATCTTTCTGGCATTTGCCATAACAAAAGTGCAGCTCATGGTTGTAAGCGGCGTGGCAACGATAGAAACTTCAACGATCGACGAAAACGGAAATGTTGTATATGAAGAGATCGAACCAACGAAGCAGGAACTTGATTCCTCGTTCACGGTCATGAACCTGTTCACAGGATTTGGGTATGAGATCTGCTCTCTTTTTGTATCGATCTTTGCGATCGTATATTGTGAAAACGAACGAAAGAACGGATTTGTAAAAAATCTGTCGGTAACCAAGAAAGAAAAACCTCTTGTATTTGCGGCAAAACTGGCTCCGGTGGCCGTTTACACGGTTCTTTTGCTGATAAGCGTATTTCTGGGTACTTGGATCGCTACACTCTCATTCAAAGAGATCTCTTTCGGCGAAGTTGTGCCGACGCTTAAGTTTATCGGGATCGAAACCGTTCTCATTACCGCATTCGGAATGTTCTCAATGGCGCTTTACGAGCTTTTCAGAAAAAATGTGCCCGCGATCATTTTCGGAACCTTTACGGCAATCGGTCTTACCGGCCAGATCGTTACGCTTATCCAGTTTGGCCTTAACAAGCTCGGCCTGTTAAGCGACAGCCTTTGCGAAAAATTCATTCTTTCAGACTACTTCTTATCCACCAGGATCGGCGCTCTCAGCGTAAGCGATCTTTCCGGCGGGAAGGTTTCGTCGATCGTGATCGGCGTCGCAGGACTTGCTCTTTACATTGTGGCAGGAATGGCTTTGTACGGAAAGAAAGACGTTGTATAATGGTCTAAAAACAAAACGGAGCGAAGCTTAAATGAGACTGATAATCGCAATACTCACACTTATTTGCGTAATCTTAATCGGTGTTTTGAATCTTTACAGGCGGCAGGTCAACTCGATCTGTCGCCAGCTTCGGGTTCATAGGCTTGAGGATTCATCGTTCGAGATATTCCTTGATCACATAAAAGGTCCGTTCGGCAAACTTCAAAAGGAACTGAATGAAGGCATAAAGAAAGAACGCGACAAAAATGCGGCTGCCGAAAGATTGGAGACATCCAGAAAACAGATGATCGCCAATATGGCTCACGACATAAGGACTCCGCTCACCTCGGTCACGGGATATTTCCAGCTTTTAAACGAAACCGAAGACGCTGAAAAGCGCCGGGAGTACGTCGATATCATTCACGGAAGGCTCGACGATCTGGAGACGATGCTCGACGATTTCTTTGCATATTCCGCGTCGGTGAGCGACGACAAGAAGTTTGAGATCGAAACGCTGAACCTTACGAAGTTTTTAAGCGAATCGCTTTTTTTATACTACGATGCCATAGAGGCGAAGCTCGGATCGCCTAAGATCGAATATCCCGAGGACGACGTATATGTTTACGCCGAAGCCTCATCGCTTAAAAGAGTGCTTCAAAATGTCATAAAGAATGCGATAACGCACGGCAATTCCGGCTTTAAGGTTTCAATCGAAAGAGACGAAAAGTC
>JAILEQ010000066.1 GCA_024687305.1 Lachnospiraceae bacterium
GCTTCGAAATACTCCGTTACGGGAGCTTTCCTGTCTGCCTTGTAAGGCTCGCCGAGAGGACGCTTTGCATAAGCGCTTCTTAACGGATCGACCGTTCTTACGTTTTCCTGCTCTTCCTCGTAATAATCATCCTCTTCAAAATCGTCTTCGAAATCATCTTCGTATGCGATATTTTTGGATTGCCCGTCTTCGATAACGAACACCTCGTCACCGTCAACATCTTCGTAGATCACTTCTTCGCCTTCGCCCAAAAGCTTTTCAAAATCAGCTTCGTCGAATATGATCTCTTCAGTTTCGCCCGAGGGTTCATAAAAATTTTTATCGTCTCTCATATCAGTCCTTGTTTACGCTTCGTTATGATTTGTCTCACCGCAAAATGTTGGGGCCTTGGACTCAAAGCGCTACAAAATATATTTATTTTCATTTCATGATAAACCTATGATATTTTACCAAAAAAAAGGTTCTCTGGCAAGGAAACCGAGCAGTCGAAAACACGAATTAAACGTTTCTTAATACTTTGGAGGCGGGGAGGATTATTTTGACAATCTATACCAAGATTTAAGAATTTATTCATTCCTTTTTTACGGTCTTCCCTGTATAATCGACAATATGAACGATACAAAGAAAAGCTCTTGGAAACCGCAGGCGATAGCCGGTGCGCTCATATTGATCGTCATTGCAGTGATCGTCGTTAAACTGATCATCTGGGACAAGTCCGGAAATGTGGAACTCGAAGAAGTCGAAGCAGGAGCCTTTGACTATGAAAGTCTCGACATCGTATTCAACGTTGATCAAGCGATACTTGATTCTCACCCTTCAGACGATGTAAACGACATACTCCTCATCGGAAACGAAAGCGCCGCTTCTGCTCCCGCCGGAAGTTCGATCGTCGATATGATCTCGGGAATCGACAATACCCGCGTTACTTCCTTAACATACTACTATTCGCAGGTGGCGGATGCCACGAATGCTTTTGGTAACAGCGAAGTTTCTTTTTGGCAAAGTGCAAATCTCTACGACCTCGTAAAGGCTCTTTGCACGAATGATTATTCGCTTCAGAAGACCGCGCTTGATAACGGGGAAGTTGTCGATCAGGCATTTTACGATAAACTCGTATCGACCGACCTGGATAAGATCGATACTTTGATCATTTTCTACGACTCGATCGACTACCGTAAAGCATCCGTTTTGTACGATCCTAACGACAAATACAACACCTCTACTTACGAGGGCGCCTTAAGAGCTGCGATCACATCGATCCAGTCCGCCGCTCCTCACATAAAGATAATAGTTGCTTCGCCTTATCTTCACGGCGTGGTTAACGACGACGGTTTTGAACCCGCCACAATGATCAACTACGGAAACGGCAACCTTTCCGAATACGTTATGCGAGAGTACAACATCGCCATGGAATGCTGCGTATCGTACTGTGACAACTTCTTCGGTCTCATTACCGAGGACACGATGACAAAGTATTGCAACGACGGAACGGTCTACCTGCTGAACGGCGATGGCGTAAAACTCATCGGAAACCACATGGTCGAATTCATACAAAGACAATATTAATGTTACGCAAAAAGATGCGATCCGCTTAATAAGCGACCCGCATCTTTTTTATTTCCGATTATTCTCAATCGATTTTATCTTCGTTAAAGTGCATATTTATCAGCGTCTGCTCAAAATCGCGGCGGTCTTTTTGCGCCATGGTGGAGAGGATGACGCCCGCAAAGAAGGACTGGATTGCGATAATGAGTACAAAGCCGCAGGTGATGAGCGTCGGGAAGCGTTCAACAAGTCCGGTATTGATGTAATCAATGAGCACCGGTACAAAGAAACCGAACGCCACAAGCGCCAGCACAACGGCAATCGAGTTAAAGAAAGCGAAAGGCTTGTAATTCTTGAACAGCCTGATGATCGTATTGATGACCTTCATTCCGTCGGAGTAGGTCGAAAGCTTTGAAACGCTGCCTTCGGGACGGTCGCGGTAATCGACTATGACGTTTCTTACGTCCATGTTGTTGTAGACGGCATGAATGGTCATCTCGGTCTCTATTTCAAAGCCTTTTGAAAGCACGGGGAACGTCTTTGCAAAAGCAAAGCTGAACGCCCTGTAGCCCGTCATTATATCCTTTATGTTTGAATCGAATAAGTGATTGATGGCAAAACGCACAAAGCTGTTTCCGAAATTGTGGAAAGGACGTTTGTTTTCGTTGAAATATGTGGACGAAAGTCTGTCGCCTACCACCATATCGGCCTGCTCTTCGAGCACAAGACGGGCCATCTCGGGTGCAAACTCAAGCGGATAGGTATCATCACCGTCGATCATGATGTAGCACCTGGCGTCGATCTCTCTAAACATTCTGCGGATAACGTTTCCTTTGCCCTGAAGATATTCGTGCCTCACAACTGCGCCGGCCTCACGGGCTATCTCCCCGGTCTTATCGGTCGAGTTGTTGTCGTAAACATAGATCACGGCGTCGGGAAGAGCGTTCTTTGCGTCGGTCACGACCTTCCTTATTGTCTGTTCTTCGTTGTAGCAGGGGATCAATACGGCAATCTTGTCCATACTTAGTCCTTTCTATCTGTAATTGATGTAATCGACGCCTATATAGGCCTCGCTGTCCAAATACATATCGTAATTGTCAAAACTCGTAACATATACAAATCCGTAGTCTGCAAGACTTTCCGAAAACTTGGCGTCGTTTCTTACAACCACATAAGGGGTATCGTTGTTTCTTAAAGCATCAACGGCATTGGGTGTATCGATGATCTCGGCGTCAAAATAATCCTTTATCTCCTCGACATAATCAGTATAAAGCCCCATAAGCGTCTCACGCCCGTAAGGAAGACACACGGTTGAGCTGTACTGACGAACGTAGCGTAAGAGCTCGTCGGGTACTATGACTCTTATCTCGCGTCCTTCGACTTCGATCTCGTCGCATATGTTAACGACCGCATCGGGCACATGGTATTCGTTCTGTGCTCTCGAGAAATATTCGCTCGTATACATGAACTCACCGCTTGCGATAAGGAGCACGACACCGGCTAAAAATGCGATCGGGCGCTTCTTTTCGTCGAGTTTGTGTATCACTTCCACGAAAACATAACATATAACGACTCCCATCGGGAGAAGCCACAGTATTCTGTAAAGTATCTCGTAATCTTCTTTAAAATTGATGTACACATACCAGATCGGTAAAAAGAAAACGATCAGCACATATACGGGGAATTTGACAAATACATCCTTTATGAATCGATCACGTCTCGAAAAAGCGATGAATAAAACGGCCACAAGGAAAAAGATCACAATAAGACCGTTTCCCTGGAAGGCTTTAAAAGACCCGTTAACCGTATTGTATCCGTTTATCAAAATATCCTTGATCATGCCCGCCTCCTATAACACCACGAAGAGAAGAAGCATTACCAGTCCCGGTGCTGCAAGCGACGCAGCTTTTATCTTCTCTTTAAGAGGTGCATGTCTTAAGAATGAATATATGAAGTTTGCAAACAATGCTATGAGCACAAGAAGGTTTCCGAATACGGATGTGAGGCCTGCGGAAATCGCGATTAATATAATCATGATATAATTTTTCATCGAAATCTTATACTCTTCTTCCTTCGCCATATCAAGGAAAATGTATATGATAAACGGCACTATTATGTTCGCCAGAGCTTCTTTTCCCTGCCTTGTACGGGTAAGCAAAAATACCTCGGCTGAGTAAAGCGAATAACGTGAGAACATGACAAATACCGAAATGAGGCACATGAACATGTAGCGCTTTGCACGGTTATCCGCAAAGAGTTTCACTGCGATAGCATTATAAATAACATATGTGATTGGAATCAATGTGACCGGCATGCAAATGTGTGCGACCGTAGCCGCGTTCACGGAAAACACTCTTGCGAAGAACGCTATCCATATAGGGAAAGGCGCAAGTGCATATCTGTAGGCCGTGCCTATGTAAAAGCCGGTATAAGGATCGTTCGTATAGAGCGAATTGAAATCGCCTTTTCCGCTGACGCTTTGAGATATCGCAACATAGTAGGCGTCGTCTCCGTCCGCGTAAGCAAAGAAAACGGCTTTATAGAGCTGGAATGCCACTATTCCCAAAAAGAGAGTAAGATACAGTATCTCATGAATATCAAGCACAAAAGGAGGCGGTATGAGCTTGTCTTCCTTTTTTGCTATCCTCTTTACCAGCAAACCCAGCGAAACGAGTATCGTGAGCACGGTGAGCACACCGTAAACTATGGTTATAACGTTCATTCCGATCGTTTCGCTTTGGAATATGATGACCGGTATCGCGGTCACAAAAAACAGCGCCCACAAAACCATCAGTCCGCAGACCAATGCCAGGAAAGATGCCTTCTTTGAAATGCTCGGAAAGAAGCCTCTTCCGATAACGAAAGAAGCAAACCATATCGATATGCAGATAAGGATCGGACTAATTATGTTCACGCATACTCCTGAAAATAACCGGCGCATATATCATCAATATGATCACCGTATTTTTGTAATCAAATCCTCTTACGGGGAAGAAAAGATTGTAAAGAGTGATGACACCGATACAAAGAATCGAGAGTACAACTCTCTTTACTTTAACTTCTTTATTTACCAAGGCTGTGAGCATTCCAAATAATACAAGAAACAAAAACGAAATGCATCCAAACCTCATATATATCTTTGAAAGAACCGGACTGTTATCCGAAAAAGTCTCGTAATTGCGGGCATAGAGATTGGTTGTCTCCAGATACGAAAAGCTTTCTTTTACGAGCGATACCGGCGAAAAGAAATATGTTCCGAATTCGGAAGTCATCTCCTTTGCCATGGCTTTTTTGTAACTTGAAAAGGCAAACGAAACGCGTTCTTTGTACTCATGGGCAAGAGCTTCGCTTGAAAGATTTTCACGCATGAGCGGAAAATAATCGGTATATAAAAGCTCGGGAGAAGCCGTAACCGAAAGTGCAAGTCCTTCGGACGCAAAATCATATTCCGAGAAGTCGGTCATTTCAAAAAAACGCGGCCAGACAAAACGCTGTACCATAAGTTCTTCGATCGACGCCTCAGGCGCGGCGGGAAGGCCCGCTATATGGCCTTTTGAGACGGCGGTATCGAGCACGACCGGCATGGTGACAAAATAGATAAGTGCCGCAACGATCATCGCTCTGTTTGAAGCTCTTTTAGACAAAAACAGCACAAGAGCCGTGAACGCCGTGATCGAAACGATACCGATAAGTACATCCGCGATCGAAGGCTTTCTTAAAACAAGCCAGACTGTCGCCAGAACAAGCTGAACGCCGGTCACAAAATATAATATATTTTTTTGTGTGCTTAACAAAAAATCTTTCATGAATAAAATTCGTGAACCTTATCGATGATGTAATCGACTTTTTCATTCTCGAGCCCGTAGTAAAGCGGAAGTCGCGCAAGACGGTTGCTTTCCTTGGTGGTAAATCTGTCTTCACCGTTGAAGCGGCCGAACCTGCGGCCTGCGGGAGCGGAATGAAGCGGTACATAGTGAAATACCGATAAAATGTCGTTCTTTTTAAGGAAGTCGATAAAGCGCGTACGCTCGTCGATATCCTTTGTCTTAACATAGAACATGTGGGCATTGTGAGTGCATTCCGAAGGAATGTACGGAAGCTCGATAAGCCCTTTTTCTTTAAGGTCCGAAAGGCCTTCTTTGTAACGGTTCCAGACTCTTAAGCGGTCAGCGTTGATCTCATCGGCCTTTTCAAGCTGAGCCCAAAGATAAGCGGCATTAAGTTCGCTCGGAAGGTACGATGAGCCGTAGTTCATCCACGTATATTTATCGATCTGCCCTCTGTAGAACTGGCTTCTGTTGGTACCCTTTTCACGGATGATCTCGGCGTCGAGAACGTGCTTTTCGTCTCTTATCAAAAGCGCTCCGCCCTCGCCCATGGAGTAGTTTTTGGTCTCGTGGAAAGAAAACGCACCGAAATCGCCGAACGTTCCGAGAGCCTTTCCTTTATACGTCGCCATTATGCCCTGAGCCGCATCTTCAATGACCTGAAGATTATGTCGGCGAGCGATGTCCATGATCGTGTCCATCTCGCAGCCCACGCCCGCATAATGAACGGGAGCTATACATTTCGTTTTATCGGTGATCGCATCTTCGATGAGTTTTTCGTCAATGTTCATCGTGTCAGGTCTGATATCGACAAATACGACTTTTGCGCCTCTAAGTACGAAAGCATCCGCAGTCGAAACGAAAGTATACGAAGGCATTATGACTTCGTCGCCGGGCTTTATGTCAGCCAAAAGAACCGCAAGTTCAAGCGCATGCGTACACGATGTCGTAAGAAGCACCTTTGCTGCACCCGTCTTTTCCTCGAGCCATTCACTGTCCTTTTGGGTAAATTCTCCGTCACCGCAGATCTTCTGGTTTTTAACCGCCTCCATTATGTAATCGGGCTCTTTGCCTGTAAAAGGCGGTACGTTAAATCTTATCATTTTTGCAAATCTCCTTCTCGAAGCCAAACTTTGATGCCTCGATCATCATATATCGTAATGTATCCGTTTTCGTTTATAAAATTCTTAAGAATGTCTTGCTTTGCGCCCTCACGCTCGATCGAATCGTCCGTTACGATCACGTATTTCATGCCTTTTTCGCTCATCATCGGGCCAAGTTCTTTCATCTTGAGCGTAAACTTTTCGACCGAATACGAATCTAGCGTCGGCCAGGTCGACGACAGAGCGGGCTTTGTGCTCATGTAGTAGGCGATACCGGGCATTTCGCCGAAAGTAAGCACTTCGTACGGATATTCTGCCAGTCCGTTCTCATTCCAAAGATCTGTCAGATCCTTTAACAAAGCCGCATTTGATGCGGTCGTCCTCATGCCCTTTAAAACGGCATTTCCCTCAACATATGTATCCTGAGGCTCGTGCTGTTTTTCCCTGAACGTAAATCCGTTATAAAAGAATACCATCTGTACGGTATAAAGAAGAAACAACGTCGCAAGTCCGGTATGCAAAAACCTTACAGGCTTAAACTTTGCAAGCTCTCCGATGATCGAGAAGGCAACCGGCATCAGGAAAAACAGGCTGTTTAGAACAACGTACAGACTGTTGTTGGTGCCAAGCGGAGTTATCATCTGAATTACTATGGCAAGCGCGGACAAGAGTCGCAGATCGTCCGAAAATCTTCCGCAAAGCGCCGTTATCACAAACAATATAAGCGATACTGTAAGTATCACCACACCGAACAGATACATCGACGAATATGACGTGAAATCATAATCAAAGAGCGCCGTCTTCTTATACCAAAGATAGATGACTCCGATTCCTGCGACGGTTCCTGCGTTTACGACAGTTCGTATCGCAAAAAAGCCCGATCTTGCGGACGGTTTCTTTGGACCTATGATAACGCCTGCGGCGATCAGCAAAACTGTGGCAAGGCCGATCGGAATGAGCCAGTACCAAATGCAGGTGTAGGAATTTACGAGGTTATAAAGCGTAAACTTTATGCCGTAACGCTCGGACTCATCGGTCATCGAGAAAAGCTCTTTGATGCCTTTGATGTACTCACCCATGCGCCCTGTCGACAAAAACAGATAGATCATGACAATGAGTGTCGCAACCACTCCCACAATGCATTTTCCGGTCTTTCTGAGGACATCACTGAATTTGTCCTTTACCAGAAACGAATGCCACCAGACAGGCACTATGAGCGCCATGTAGCATATGTTCGGAAATCTTATGAGTATCGAAAGCGCCACCAGAACTCCCGCGAGTATGAGGAGGTTTTCTTTCTTTGTACCTGTGAGCGCCACAAAAATGACCGCAGCGATCACAAAAAGCGCATAGTAGCTCAAATAGTGGTAAAGGCAGACCTGCGGTGCCCAGCACAAAGAAAGCGCGGTGAACATCCCAAGGAATGCGGCTTCCCTCAGCACTTTTGCGTTTCGCACGAAGAATACGTATCCGCAAACGGAAAAGACCGCTTTTATCGTGGCACAGTAAACCGACACGCCGAGCATCGTCTGCCCGAACGGAAGGTGCGTGATCGCCGCTCCGATGACGTTTGCAAGAAACGTCGAATAGTACCACATCCCGTCAAGGTCGCTTATGTATTTGTAGTTTCCGAGATTGTAGCCCACATCCGTTATGTCGATACCGCGGTTTACGCCAAGATATGCGTAAATGAGCAGTATCGCCGGAAACAGATATTTCGTGACTTTCCCGTATATTTTGTTTTCAAAAATACAAGTTTTGTATGTATTCATTCAAGATCATTTATAGTTGCCGAGAATATTTTCGGTATGCGTACGAATGATGTATCTCGGACGCCCTTTTACCTCCTCGTAAATACGTGCAAGGTAATTTCCGATTATCCCGAGGCTTATCATTATAAATCCGCCCACCAGCAAAATGAGCAGGATGACCGTGGGGAAGCCCTCCGCAGCGGTGCCGTTAAAATATTTCACAAGTGTCTGGATGCCGAGCCCGATACTGAACAGCACGCTTACCACGCCAAGGAAAGTGATCATCTGCAAAGGGAGCGTCGAGAATGAGGTCGCATTGTTGATCGCATATCTCATAAGGCTCATGAAGCTCCATTTTGTTTTGCCGTACTGCCTTTCCATTACGTCGTATTCGACTTTTGCGGTCTTAAAGCCTACCCAGAAAGAAAGCGCTCTGAAAAACGTCTTCTTTTCGGGAAGTGTGAGCAGGACGTTTACGACTTTTCTGTCGAGGAGTTTATAGTCGGAAGTGGACTTCATGTCCATCTTTATGAGCTTGCTCATGATCGAATAAAAGATGTTCGCGCAAAGCTTGTGGAAAATGCCTTCTTTTCCGCGCGATGACTTTATGCCTTCAACAACTTCGAAGCCTTCCTCCCAAAGCTTGTACATCTTAGGAAGCACATCCGCCGGATGCTGAAGGTCGCAGTCGAGCACCGCAACGCAGTCGCCCGTTGACGCCTCAAGTCCCGCGAAGATCGAAGCTTCCTTACCGAAATTACGGGAGAAAGAAACCCCCTTCACATGCGCATCTTTACCGGACTGTTCAAGTATCTTTTCATAAGTCTTATCGACCGATCCGTCGTCCACGAAAATGAGCTCGTAGTCTATGGAGGCGTCTTTTAGCGTCTTGGAAAGCACGCCTGCGGTATTTGCGATATTGTCTTCTTCGTTGTAGGAAGGAATTACGACTGAAAGCATCTGTCTTCTCCTATCGTATGTTCTCGGTCTTTACATATATGACGCCGTCATGAAGCTTAACGGACGTTTCGCCCGGGAAGCTTTCCATTTCGGCATAAAAATCTTCGTTGTAAAATTTGGTGACTTCGTCTTCGCCAAGTATGTTAAAGGTGATGCCGAGATAATATTTGTAAAAGTCTTTAAAATTCTCGGGTTTATATAAAAGATAATCTTTGTTGATGCCCAAAAGTCCGCCGGTCACATCCGCGGTTATGTCGGTGATGGGGAAAGAATCCTCGCCTACCACACCCACCATTGCTATGGGAATGCCCTGATAATAACCTTCCGTCTCTTCGATCCGGTCTGCGAGGCGAAGGCAATAAGCATATGTTTTTTCATACTTCTTCTGAAGATTTGAATATGCGATGTTGTCAACCACGATATAAGTTATCGCTACAAGTACAACGGACAGAGCCAGCATCCAGCCCATCAGAGGCTTTTCTTTCGATTCGGTCTTTGCCTCAGTTGCGTATCTTGTGATAAATGCCATTAAGATCACGATGGCAAAAGCCCACTGATAACGCATCAATACATGATAAGTAACTTTTGTGGTGATAAGTAAGATCGCATTCATCACAAAGGGTACGGCGATCATATAGATAAGCACGAACACATAGAAAAGAGGCTTTTTGAACAACTTCTTTGAAAGTGCGGTCTTTATAAAGCACCATAAGAATAAAAGGATCAACAAAACGATGCCTGCGATTGCCACCACATTGGGAAGCACCACATTGGAAAGGGAAAACTTCACAAAATCGCTGTACATATACTTAACGGTGGCGAAAAGTCCCATGCCGTTTGTTTCGCTCATTTCATTTATGCCCTGATAAGTGTCAAGTTCCTTGCCCTGAATGATCAAAAGCACACGAAGAAGCACATAGTAAATTGCGACACCGAAGGCTCCCATACCGAAATATCTTAATATCGAGAGTGCTTTTTCTTTAACCGAATCGTCGCCAAGCAATATCTCTGCCACAAGATAAAGGCAAAGAACCATGGTGATACAGATGTAAGACTGATAGCATCCCATGCCGAAAGCAAGAAGTCCCGCACCTATAAGCCATCCGGACTTTTTGTTTACGGTTACCATCCTTACTGCAAGTACGCAAAGCAGCATGCCAAACATGTAGCCGTCCATGGTGAAAACGTATGCAAAGTTAGATGCAAGAGACGGGAATACCGCTATTATCAAAGAAATGAGAAAAGCATATACCGGATCTTCGATCTTAAGTATCTTTACCGTTACCGTGCAGGCTATGGCAATATAGATCAAAGAAATAAGTCCGATAAGCCACGGAAGCGAGAAATATGAAGTGATGGCACAAGCCGCCCCAAGGAACCATCTTCCCGAAGTGATCATGTTCTGATCAAAATACTGGCTTGCCAGACCGTCGTGATTGGGAAAATCGCTCACAAGAGCGCTCATGTGAGTGAGAAGTCCCGCGAAAAAGGCGGTAAAGAGAGCTGTTTTGCCTGTTTT
>JAILEQ010000085.1 GCA_024687305.1 Lachnospiraceae bacterium
GAAATATTCAACAGCATCCACACCGGTATAGGGGGCGATGCTTACAACGAGGCGATCGCATTAAAATGGCTCGGCGATGATGTCGATTTCTTTACGATGATCGGAAAATACGATTCACCGAAGATAGTCAACCCACCTTCAAGTGAAGTCTTTCTTGATACCGATTATATTCTCCCCAAGGCAAGTGCCACTCCTGCCGCCGTTGTTTTTTACGACAGGGAGCGAAATCAGCAGATCTTTGAAGATATCAAGAACCTAAGAGACACAAAATACGACTTAAGCCTCTTTAAACAGGCTCTTCCCGGCGCAGATCTGGTCGTGCTCGCCAACGCAAATTTCTGTAAGCCCATGCTGCATGCGGCTATGGAAGCGGGCAAAAAGATCGCTGTAAACATCAGAAACTTTAAATACAGAGCCGAAACATACAACGAGGAATTTCTCGAAGCCGCCGACATTCTTTACTTAAGCGACGACAACATTGACGACGATCCTTACGATTTTTGCAAATACATCGTCGATAAATACAAAGCGGAAATACTGATTTACGGTATGGGTGCCGACGGAGTTTTGCTCTATTCAAGCAAGCTTGACACTTATGTATGTTATAAGCCCGTAAAAACCAATGAGATAGTTAATACGGTCGGAGCGGGTAATGCATTGTTCTCGTGTTTCTTACACTACTACAATCAGACCGGTGACTCGACCCTATCAATAAGAAATGCCCTTTTGTTTGCTTCATACAAGATCGGTTTCATAGGAACATCTATCGGATTTATGACCGAGAAGCAGATCGAAGACTGGCGTGAATTAATCTGGAAGTAGGATATGCAATGAAAGAAAAACTTTATACGATACCGCTTAACGACGCGGTCAACGCAGGTGACGAATGCCCTTTCTGTCACATCGAACGAAACATCGAGCAGGATCTTATGGATTATGTCCTTGGATCGGCCGCTTCGTACATGGAATCGGACACAAGAGACATGACTGACAGAGCAGGCTTTTGTCGCGAACACATCACCAAAATGTACAATTACGGCAATACGCTCGGAAATGCATGGATATTAAAGACTCACTACCGCAAAGTAATAAGTGAGATGAACGAAGTCTTTAAAAAATATTCTCCTGCAAAGATCTCTTTTAAAGACAAACTCTCAAAGGACGGCGAAGCCAAAAACCCCGTGGCGAAGTGGACCCGTGAAAGGGACAAGTCATGCTACATCTGCAACGAATTTGCCAAAACATACGACAGATACATGGATACTTTCTTCATACTCTTTAAAGACGATGAGGAATTTCGCAAAAAGGTGCTCGAAGGCAAGGGCTTTTGTCTTCATCACTTCGGAGATCTGCTCGAGTACGGCGAGATCCACTTAAGCGACAAACAAAAGCAGGAATACTACCCCAAGCTTTTCGAACTTATGAGAACGAATATGGAGCGTGTTTTCGAAGACATTTCGTGGCTCATCGAAAAGTTTGAATACCAAAACAGGGATGCGGACTGGAAAAACTCCAAAGATGCGGTCGGCAGAGGAATGCAAAAGCTTCGCGGAAGCTACCCTCAGGATCCGCCTTATACCATGAAAAAATAACGATTCCACCGGCGAAAGTCGGTGGAGTTTTCTTTTTACCACAAGGCATAAAAAAGGCTGTTCACTATCGTGAACAGCCCTCAAGTTTCTGATCATTCGCCAAGATTTTCTTTAACTTCCTCTACGGCGTCCTCAACAGCGTCTTCAACAGCCTCGCCTGCTTTCGCAACAGCTTCGTTGGCTTCTGCCATAGCGTCGTTTGCGGCATTTTTACGATCGTCAAAGAACTCTTCAACCTTGCCTTCCGCCTGGTTTAAGAACGATCCGATCGAATCAGCTGCCTTTGATGCAAAATCAGCTGCTTTCTCAGCGGCAACTTTTGCCTTTTCCTCAACGGTGTTGAAATTGATATTTACGTAAGAGCGCTTTTTAGCGGATGCAGCTCCGTCCTCAACATCAGCATCGAAGTTGTCAAAATCGTCATCCTCATCCATATCGGCAGGTACGTTACCGTCCTGCTTTTTGAGATAATAGTACGTTCCCGCAGCAGCGGCTCCGATTATCGTAAGTGCCAATAATGATTTTCCGAATTTAGCCATATTAACTCCTTCCGGCAAGATCTTCTGCCTTAAGTATTCACGACCTTACGTGTGTAGTGTAATTATAACCCATTTCGATCAAATATCAAATAAAAAAACTCTAAAGAAATCTAAAGAAATCTCGAATAACTATTGCACACTTTTAAAGGCCTATGTTATCATGAAATTCGACTCGTACAGTCAACTATCAGGGAGTTATCGCATGAATGCTAAGTTTTTTGATCTGAAAAAAGAGAAACAGGACCGCATGATCAATGCTGCTTTAAAGATCTTCGCTCTGAACGGATATTCTCACGCCAGCACCGACGAGATCGTTAAAGAGGCTCACATCAGCAAAGGGCTCCTTTTCCACTATTTTGAAAGTAAGATAGGCGTTTATTCTTTTCTTGCCGACTACAGCGCAAAGTATTTTGCCCTTGAACTTTCCTCGGCGATCGACGTTATGGAACGCGACTATTTCAAGATCAAAAAGATGGTTGAGCTTGCAAAAATGCAGACTATGAAAACATACCCGTTCATGCTCTTCTTTATC
>JAILEQ010000108.1 GCA_024687305.1 Lachnospiraceae bacterium
GAATCTTCCCATGTCTGCTCTTTTGTTGCCTTGTATCTTATACGCGCGTTTGCGTCGGTATCAAAGAGCCAGTAAGGAACGTAGATACCTTTGATATCCTCTATATGATTACCTTGGGTAAATGCCTTGGGAAGAAGCTTCTTGCCTTTTAAATGATCGGCAAATTTCTTCATTGCGGCTTCTTTGTTAAGTTTGAAAGGAATAACGTAATCGGGCTTTAACGTTCCCGAGAACTGATCCATCATAACGATGGGATTGCCGCAGTAAGGACATTCGGTAGCAGCCGTATTGGCATCGCCGATAACTTCGCCGCCGCAGGACTTACATACGTAAGAACGCATTCCGTCCGCTTCGCTGTCGCTCCACTCCGAACCTGCCGTAGTCTTCCAAGTATAGTCATCCCCTTCATCCTTCTTAAGTTCTTCGTCAAAAGAAGCAAGTACGGACATTTCAAATTCCGTATCGCAGTAAGGACACTTTACTTTCTGAACGGTAGAATCAAATGCGAGTGCGCCGCCGCAGCACGGACATTTATATTGTAATTCTGCCATGTCTGTTCTCCTGATAAAGTCTATTACAGGCCGACATACGCCGGCCCGTAGTTATGTCTAGGTATAGCATTTTGCTTGCAAAATGCACATGCCGAGCGCGGTTGCCGAAGGCAACAAATTCAACTCGCGCGAGTGCACATCCTGCGGAGCAGCAATAAAATTACGAAGTAATTTTATTGTAAGTCGCGATCGTCGAAGAGGTCTCCGCACTCGGGACAGAACTTGGGAGGATTGGAAGGATCTTCCGGAACCCAACCGCACTTGTCGCACTTATAAGTGGGAGCGCCTGAAGGCTTGGGAGAACCGCAGTTAGAGCAGAACTTGCCCTGATTTATGGTACCGCACTTGCATGTCCAGCCTTCCGTGGGAACGGGCTTAGCCGCACCGCACTGTGCACAGAACTTACCCATTGCGGTAGCACCGCACGAACATCTCCAGGCATCGGCTACGGGAGGCTGTGCCTGAGGAGCCTGCTGCTGACCCATAGCAAAGAGGTTTGCTGCCTGGCCTGCGCCTGCGTTCATTGCCATACCCATTCCGATAAATCCGTTCATTGCGCCACCTTCGTTTGAAGCTGCTGCCTTCATTGCATCTGCCTGAGCGGATACAAGAGTAGCTGCTGCCATGTTGGGATCTCTGTTGATAGCGTTTCTCTGAGCAACCTTGATCATCTCCGCATCTTCCTCGGGAAGTGTTACGGAACCAAGTGCTATGCTGACAACCTTAAGACCTCTTAACTCGCCCCACTTATTTGAAAGAGCAACGTTCATTGCATCTTCAAGTTCGGTGTTGTGAGCGATGATCTGGTTGGGACGAAGTTCCATATCGGAAAGCTTTGCAAAAGCGGGCTGCAATGCTGCGATGAACTCTGTCTTCAATGTGTTGTCGAGCTGATCTCTTGTATATTCTCTTTCAACGTTACCGCAAACCTTTGAGTAGAAAAGAAGGGGATCTGCGATCATGTAAGAATATACACCCGAGCAACGAAGTGCCACATCAACATCAAGACCGATCTTTGAGTCAACAACTCTGAAAGGAATCGGGTTGGGAGTTCCAAACTTGTTGTCGATGATCTCCTTGGTGTTGAAGTAATAAATTCTCTGATCTTTACCGGTATCGCCACCGTAGGTAAAACGCTTACCGATAGTCTTAAATGTCTCAATTATGCTTTCTCCGAGTTTTCCTGAGAAAATGGAGGGTTCTGTCGAAGAATCAAATGTAAATTCGCCGGGCTCTGCACATACTTCTACGATCTTACCCTGCTCTACGATGATCATACACTGTCCGTCAGCTACAGCTATTCCGGATCCGTTTGAAATGATGTTGTCATTTCCCTTTGTGTTCGAAGAACGATCGCTTGTACGCTTAACGCCCTTGGTAACCAATACATTTTTGTCCATAGCTTCGCAGTAGAAGAACTCTTTCCACTGATCTGCCATTGCTCCACCGGCAGCTCCGGTGATTGCCTTAATCAATCCCATAATTGTAATCTCCTTTCATATACGGGTACCCCATATAATGTCGCCTAACAACGATTATACTATTTTTCCACCAAAAAAACTACCCTGTGAAGGGTAGTTTTTATCTCAGTTTATAAAAGTATCACTATCGCTTCTTGGGATCGTGAAGCTTCACATATTCCTCAAATGCCTCAATGCTTAAAGGCCTTGAGAAGTAGTAGCCCTGAGCTATATCTCCTCCGAAACGAACGGTGTTTTCAACATTTGTCTCCGTCTCAACACCTTCCACTATAACCTTTGAATTCATGGCATGTATCATATCCACGATCGATGTGAGAATGATACCGTTCTTGCCTTCAACATTGCTTTCTTTCATAAATTCCATGTCAAGCTTTATGACATCGAAAGGAAGCTTCATCAAAGCGTTGAGTGACGAATACCCGCTTCCGAAATCATCGATCTCAAGAAGAAATCCCTTTTGCCTGAGCTGCTCCATGGTACGGATGAGAACATCTCGTCTTTGAGCGCATGCACTCTCGGTGATCTCGACATGTATCCTCGAAGGATCGATGTCCACTTCCGAAACGATCCTTTCAAGAGTCGATACAACGTCTATCCCCGTTATATCAACCTGAGAGACATTGATGGATACCGGACCGGTATAAATACCTCTGTCCGAAAGATCTCTCGCGGTCTTTGCGGCAAGTTCCCATACCAGAACATCAAGATTAATTATGAATCCGTTTTCTTCGAACAACGGTACAAATTCACCCGGAGCTATCCTTCCAAGCTTGGGATGCTGCCATCTTACGAGTGCTTCCGCTCCCGACACCGATCTGTCAGAAAGGTCGATCTGCGGCTGAAGTTCAATGAAAAACTGTCCTTCTCTCAATGCGTTGTGCATCTCGGCTACGAGGAGCTGTTTTCTTCGTACCTGTTCTTCCATATCGTAGGAATATTCAAGTATGTTCTGTGTGGTGCTGTTTTTGCACGCATCGAGTGCCAGAAGAGCTCTTTCGTAGTAATAATCAAGAGGCTTCGCTATATCGTCCAGTACCACAAAGCCGTGACACATGTCTACGTGAAGATCGATCTCATTGTCTATCGGAACGTCGATGCTCGTCATGTCGGCTGCGATCTCATCAACATAATCAAACGGAACGAGTGCGGAATACTTTCCTTCCGAAGTACGGCCGAATATCATCGGATAAGAGCGGTTGTAGTCGTGATAACACTTCTCGATGAATTTAAGCACCATATCGCCGACTTTGTTTCCATAAAGAGCATTGATGCCTTTAAATCCGATTATACCGCTGACTATGAGTGCAAATCCCGCCTGAGATTCGTTTTGGTACAAGAAGTCGTTTGCGGCTTCAAAGAAACCTGTACGATTGTATGCACCCGTAAGCGCATCGGTAACTGCGATCTTATGCTCACGCTCGATCTGCTCTTCCATCTTGGTAACATCGTAAAAGATGAACGTGTTCGCAACGATCTCGCCCTTTTCGTCTTTAACGGGCTTATGCATTACCTCATAAGTTCCGTTTCCGATCTTTTTCTTGTAACTGCCTTCGTTTTCGGGGATGCCCAGATACTCTATGAGGCTTTCATAATTGCTCCAGGCTTGTGCCGGCATGAGGCTGTTCGCCTTTTTGTTTATCTTTAAAATATCTCCCTTGTAGTTGTATATGATCGTAGCATCGGAAATGTTATCGTCAACATACAGCTGCAGATTCCTTAAAAGTGCATTGGGGGAGAAAGAAAAAATCGAGTAATACAAAAGCACAACGCCGCCCGAAAGTAAGAACTTCGATATATCAAAGCGGTTCTGAATATCCAGAAGATAATAAACGCTTGCGCCGATATTTACGATAAAAAGAGCAAACGCTATGTTGTAACGACCTCTGTAAAATCTGGAGATCGCAAACACTTTCCTTGCAATGTAATAGGCCATGAAAAAGCACACAGAGAAAATGATTATGTAATGAATTATGCAAAACAGTTTAGGCTCCATTGTAAGGAACATGTAATCATTTTTCGAATTGGGCGTAACTTCGATGGCAAATTTATTTATCGTATTGGTACAAAAGATCGAAGAATCAAATAAGAATGCGATCGCTATTGCCGATGTTTCAGCCTTTAAAAGCGGTTTGTCCACGCTCTGTCTTACAAAGCAGAACATGCAGAATACAACCCAGTCCATCGCAGCAAATTCAAGACAATAAAAGAATTCTTTTAACGAGGTCGAATCTACGCAGACGTATACAAGGTGACAGGCCATTAAAACAGAACAGCAAAAAGAAGTCCAAGCGAGTAATCTGCCCTGCTTGCTCTTCTTACTTGCAGACATTATTCCGTATATAACCGAGACCACCAGCAAAAGAGAGGTGATCGAAATCGTCGTAAGTCTCATTTAAACCTGCCGTATTATTCTCTCAACGTATTAAGGATTGTATAAGAATCAGATTAAATCCTTATTAACCGTCAAGTTAAGTATACTATTGTTTTAGGGCAGATTAAAGGACTAAAGTACCGAGAAACCGCTTTCTTTTTTGTTTTTTTCACGATTATTTACGAAAAGACGAAGGATTGACTCCTTCGTCTTTTAACAACTTATACTCTTTCGAAAACAGGCATGTAATCGATGGGGGCATCGACCTTAACACTCTGTCCTCCGTCGTATATTTCACCGGTCGAAGTAAGCTTCCACTTTGCACCCGTGGGAAGATAAACTTCACGCTCAAACCGATTAAGTTCAAATATCGGAGCTGCAAGATACTTCGATCCGAACATGTACTGATCGTCAAGTTCCCAACACTTTTCGTCTTTAGGGAACTCGTAAAACATAGTTCTTATCAAAGGTGAACCGTTCAAACTTGCTTCTTCGTACAAAGATTTAATGTAATCATGCATCGAAATACGGATATCGTAGTATTTCTTCATGATCTTATAATTGTCCTCGCCGTAGCTCCAAAGTTCATTGGGCTGACCGGTATGGAGATATCCGCCGCCGAAATCCCTGTCATCGAGCGGAGGAATATTATAAGGTCCTCTGTCGCCATGCATTCTGAGCACTGCGGAATATACGGCAAACTCATACCAGCGGATAAGGAGCTGTCTGAAATTGGGATCGTTAACGTCGTCGGTCATAAATCCGCCGATATCGGTCGTCCACCAGGGTATACCGGCCAAGCCCATGTTAAGGCCCGCAACTACCTGATCTTTGAAAGCGGTGAAAGTGGAGGGAACGTCTCCCGACCAAACAACGTTTCCATACTTCTGGCTTCCGGCCCATGCGCACCTTAAAAGATTTACGACCACGCCGTCTTTTAAGTTCTTCATCTCATCGAAAAATACGCGAGAGTACATCTGCGGATACATATTGCTTACCTGAAGAGCCGGACCCGCACAATATCTGTAATTTTCAAAGTCGTATACGCCGTAATCGGGCTCTGAGTTGTCAAGCCAGAATGCATCTATTCCAAAGTCGTAATAGTTCTTTTTGCAAACTTCCCATACGTACTTTCTCGTCTCGGGATTGAAAGGATCGATCTCAACACAGTCGCCCTGATAATCGTATGTCTGAGCTGCACCTCGCTCTGTTTTTATAAGAAGTCCTCTGTCCATCATCGGGTAGAAGTTTTCGCTCTTTCTGTCGACGCTGGGCCATACCGAAACAATAACCTTTATTCCCATCGAATGAAGTTCGTCGACCATGGCCTTAGGATCGGGCCAGTAGGTCTTGTCAAACTTCCAGTCACCCTGAACGGTCCAGTGGAAGAAATCGATAACGATAAGGTCGATCTTTATACCTTCCTTTTGATAGGCTCTTGCGACCGTAAGAACTTCGTCCTGAGTACGATAACGCAGTTTACACTGCCAAAGCCCCATCATATCTTCGGGATACTTCGGCGCACGTCCGGTAACTTCGGTGTAATTTTTCATTATATCCTTGGGAGAATCGGCCACCGTGATCCAGTAATCCATCTCCTTGGTGCTCTTTGCGATCCATTCGGTAATGTTCTTTGCGAAAGAAACACGACCGACCGCCGGATTGTTCCACAAAAATCCGTATCCCAGGCTCGAGATCATGAAAGGAACGCTGATCTGTGAATTGCGCTGTGCAAGTTCGAGCACGGAACCCTTAAGATCTAGATATCCGTCCTGATACTGTCCCATACCGAATATCTTTTCATTTTTGTTTGCTTCGAATTTAAGGTTAAGCGAATAATCGCTTCCGCCGATGACACCCTTCCACTCTCTGTTCACGACCTTAAGGCAACGCGACTTATCGGAAAGCGTACCGTCGTACATTGCAAAAAACTCTCTTAATATCAGTTCGTCATCACGGTAAAAAGAAACAATTCCGACAAAATTGACTTCACATCTTATGCGTCCGTTCGTTATCGATGCGTTCTCACGTTTGTCAATCGTGCCGTCGCCCACCCAATGATCTATCAAAAAAGTCTTTATTTCGGGCTTCGAATCACATTTAACATTCTCCGTGAGTGCCCAGTTGTTTCCGGTCACGTCGTTAAACATCGTCGAACGAACCCTTAACGAATCCTTACCCCAAGGCTCAATGATCAGTGTCTCTCCGCCTTTTCTGGCTATAAGAGCATTTTCTTTGATCTCAAATTGCATAAGTAACCTCCAAAAACAGAAAACTAAAACCGAAATTTCGGTACTAATAAGTATAGTATGAAATCGCGTGAAAAAATAGAATAAATCTCTTTTCAAAACTGTTATTAATTAGTATTATTTTATCATTAAAAAATATTTGGGAGAATGCTTATGAATACCGAACAAGTCACAAAGAAATGCGTTGAATGGATAAGAGATTTCTTTGAACGCAATGGGAAAGGATGCAATGCGATAGTCGGAATTTCCGGTGGGAAAGACAGTTCCGTTGTTGCCGCACTTTGTGTGGAGGCGCTTGGAAAAGAAAGAGTGATAGGAGTCTTAATGCCTTGCGGAGAACAGGCAGATATCGATGCCGCATATCTTCTTGTGAACCACCTCGGGATAAAGCATTATGTGATAAACGTAAAAGAAGCGGTGGACGGTGTTGTAAAGTCCCTTCCGTTTGAAGCCTCGGTTCAGACTCGTACCAACATTCCTCCGAGAATAAGGATGACTACATTGTATGCCGTAGCACAGTCTCACAACGGCCGTGTTGCAAATACATGCAATCTGTCAGAAGACTGGGTCGGCTACTCTACCCGCTACGGTGACTGCGCCGGTGATTTCAGCCCTCTTTCCAAACTTACCGTTACCGAAGTAAAGATGATCGGAAGGTTTTTGGGATTGCCCGACAGTCTTGTTGACAAGGTACCGATCGACGGTCTTTGCGGAAAGACCGACGAAGAAAACTTAGGCTTTACTTACGACACTTTGGATAAATATATAAGAGGCACAGAAGAACCTGCGCCTCACATTAAAGAACTTATAGACAAAAAGCATGTTGCAAACCTTTTCAAACTCGAATACATGCCGATATTCGATCCCGATTTTTAAGCTTTGCTTCGTTTTCTTTGGGTCCAAAGCACGACAAGAAAAGCGAGAGACACAAAAGAAATCACCGTCGATATCACCCAATAGAAGGGCTGTTTGAAGTTTACGGTTATCTCGCCTTCAAAGCCTTTTGGCACCACGACATCTATCAGATTCAAGTACCCGTTACGTATCGTTAACGGGTTTTTGTTTTCATCGTAAGCGAAGTAACCCTTGTAATTTACCTTCGGCACCTCCACGTACGACTCTTCTCCGGGATTGGAAACGTACATAACGATCTTGTTGTCTTTGCGATATCTCACTTCGTAAGATTCAAGCTGCGGGTTTGTGGGGACGTATTCTATTATCTCAAGCTCCGAACCCTCTTTTAAATACTCGCATGCTCCCATATATCCCGAATCCACTTCCGAATATTCCTTAAAATTGACAGGCTCATATCCTTGCTTGTATCGCACTGTAAAGACCGCTGTCATGACAATGCACAAAGAAACCGCTGCGATCATGATCGCCGTCTTACTCTTTGCGGCTTCTTTTAACATAAGTGCCGTGATAAGAGACGTAAAGAATATGGCGGCTGCGAGATATCTCCACGGGAACTGTACCTTTGCCAGTAATCTGAACAAATGTGTACGGCCTTCCAAAGTATTCCAGGGAAATCTGTCGGTCGACATGAAAAGCGTGAGCATCGACATAAAGCCGATAACAAAATACGGATATTTTCTTTGCTTAATAAGAAATACGACAAGGCATGCAATAAGTGCTATCGTAAGCGGCAGCCCGATCGTAAGCTGCATTCTGAGTTCCTTGTATTCGATGTTTCTTCCGAATATCTGCCCAAAGAAATCCACAAACTGCGAAAGATAAGCTCCGCTTGAACGGATGAGCATCGCCTGAGTATGATCTCCGCCTCTTCCGGCATAGACCGGTTCGTTTATGTAGTAATCGATGAACGGAACTATAAAATAGAGGTTTATCATTACGGTCTCCAAAACGGCCGCACCGATCGTGAGTATCGACTTCTTTTTAAAAGTCCTCTTTGCAAAGAAAATGCAGATGAGCGTAAGTAAAAACACCGTCATCACGGTACTTAATATGTGCGATTCGATAAGTCCCGTCATACCAAGGGCAAGCAGAAACGAATTTTCGAAAAAATCGTTTTTTTCTTCATCGTCAAACAATATCCTGTACATAGCCAGTGCTATTATCGGGAAGAAAATAAACGATACATACTCTCCGACCGCGGCACGAACGTAAATATCGACATAGCGATAAGAAGCCGTGGCATAAAGAAGCGCCCCTACATATGCGGCGATATCGTCTTTAACTATTCTTTTAAATGAGATGACCGCGCTCGTTGCGGTAAGTATATTTACAACAAGAACAAATATCTTATATGAGGTGATCACTTTTACGCCGAGCATCCTTAATATCGCAGGGATGTACAACGGTGCGTCACCGTAGAAAATGCTGACCGGATAGCCTTTGCCGCTCATCCAGACCGACTGCATCATGACGGGAAATTGGCCGCTTAAAAGACCTTCCTTAACCCCCTCCGTTCTTGAGAGGTGAAACTGAAGGTCTTGATAAATCATGCCGTCGATGCCCTTAAATATAAGCGGCAGGGACGCAAGCAGTCCTATAAAGATAATTGCGAAAATATCGCATAAAGAATGTCTTTTTTTATTCATTATTCAGAAAAAAGGTCTCTGTACCACTTAAGAGTAACAAGGTAAAGATCGTAAACCTTGTCCATGTCGATATTGTTGATGACCATAAGTCTGGAAACTTCGGTCCAATCGGCAATTTCGTATGCCTTGATAAATTCAAGAACGGTTGCGAACGATCCTTCGCCGCGAAGAAGTGCTCCCTCGATAGGCTTGGAAACCTTAACCATTACAAGCGCCTCTTCCATAGGCTTGTTCAAGATTATATCAAGCACAGAGAAAAGACCCATAAGGAACAATTCCGAAGACTGGCCCGCTATGTTGAATAACGGAGCGAGGTTCTCGGCGAATTTTGCTCTTAAAAGCGATACTCTCGTAAGTTCGCTGGGCTTATCTTCACAAAGCTTCTCGGCAACAGCCGTATTGATCCACTTTTTAAGTTCCTTCTGTCCCATCATCGCAGCTGCGTGACGTATGGTGGTGATACCGCCGTTTATAGTCATGCGGTTAACCATCTTAAGAAGTGAAACGACAAGCGCCGTATCGCGTCCGATTATATCGGCCGCTTTTGTAAGATCGAAATCGGCATCGTTAACGATATTTAAAAGTTCGATATAATTTGCTTTAATGGGAGCTACGTCTACATCGCCTTTTGTAACGGGAAGTCTGTAGAAGTCACCCTCGTATAACGTATATCCGCCTTCACTCTTAAGATCGTCAAACACTTCGGTGCTGTCCACGTTTGTCGCAACAAGTTTGATGTTCGGAAGGAGCTTTGAAAAATAAACTTTTGCTTTGGATATATCTATCCTCTTGTAATCAAGAAGGATAAAATCCATAAGTTCAAGTACTTTTCTGTATTCTTCAAAATCCGCAACAAAAAGTTTTCTGATAGCAAATCTATATCCGACGCTTCTTAACTGTTTGATGCGATTGATGAACGCTTCCTCAGGTTTAACCGCTTTATCGATAAGAATAACGATCCTTGACGCGGGAGCTTTACATTGAACTTCGATATCGGTAAACAACGAGACATCCGTTACCGGAACAAAAATGTCGGCATCGGGAGAAAGGGTATTAAGACCCGTATTTTCAATGACTTCAAGACCGTTGATACGTCCCGCACCGGTATATGCTCCGGTTCCGAGCAAAAACGGGTTGAGAAGGAAATTCTCTCGCTGAGCGAATAATGAGAATGCCTTTACAGCCATATTTTCATCAAAAAGAGGAAGAAGAGCAGCAAACATAGTTTGGATCTCCATAGCAAATTTTTTATTACATTATTTGACATTTATATAATATCATTAAAAATATTTAAAAACAATCGGAAAAAAATAACTGTTTTTGTAAAATTATCGATTTATCTTTTTTTCATCATAAGTATCCTCTTTACACTCTCATTTATTCTGCTTTCCGGGATGATGTTGTCATTTACGCAATTAACGATCTCATCAAAAGCGGCATAATAGTCTTTTGGCATAAGAAGGATATCCGCTCCGGCCAAAAGAGCCTCTCTTGCGGCTTTTGCATCGCCGTATTTGTCTGTTATGGCCTGCATGTCGAGCGCATCCGTCACGATGACCCCCGTAAACCCGAGCTCACCTCTAAGTTTATCGCTTATCATCGTCTTCGATAATGAAGCCGGCGTATCGCCTCCCGTCACATTGGGTGCACTTATATGCGCCACCATCACCATGTCGGTACCTTCTTTGATCCCCGCCTCAAACGGGATCATCTCGACAGCCTTTATCTCTTCCCATGTTTTTTAAGTTTCCGCGTATTCTATGTGTGTATCGCTCACAGTATCGCCGTGGCCCGGAAAATGCTTTATGCATGAAAGAACGCCTGCGTCATGAAGTCCGTCTATCACATTGCATACCATTCCCGCGGCAACATATGGGTCGTCTCCGAACGCTCTCTTTCCTATGACCGGATTGTCGGGATTGGTGTTTACATCCGCAACCGGAGCAAAATCGGCATCGATCCCATATTCATGCAAATATCCGCCTATCGTGATACCCAGTCTGTATGCTTCGCCCTCATCGCCCGCCAAAGCTATCTCTTCCATGTCCGGGAATTGCTCCACATCAAAAGCATCACATTTGGCTATCCTTGAGATGGTACCGCCCTCTTCGTCTATAGCCACGAAAGCTCTCTCATTCATTTTATGTATGTCCGAAGTCAGATCGATAAGCGTCTTCTCGTCTTTAAGGTTTTTGGCAAAAAGAACAAACCCGCCGGCAGGATATTTTTCGTAGTTTCTCTTCATTTCCGAGGTAAGAGACCTGCATTTTCCCTCTTTGTCCGCGATCAAAGACTCCGGACGTATCCAAAAGAGCGTTCCGACCTTTTCCCGCAAAGACATTGCGGAAACTATCCGGTCGTATTCGTCCAAAACCTCCGTATCCGCATCCTCTTTCCCGGGTATGGCAGGTGCAATCGTTTCGACCGGATCGTCTTCTTCAGAAGATGTTACGCCTTCCTCCGAAGCTGAAGCCAAATCTTCTTTATCTTCTTTTGTTGTCTCACTTACAAAAACGTCTTTTGCGGTATCCGGCGTTTTTTCGTAACAGCCCGCCAAAAAGATTGATAAAGTAAGGCAAAGCAGGATTATTGGGAATGGTTTTTTCTTTGTACACCTATTCATCATAAATCTGATCTCGACCGATCTTCTCAAACATGTAAACAGTTGTTTAATAAAAGTATGTTTTAATTGTATCATAAAATATGCGGACAAAATGATTTTTGCATATAAACAGGGGGAATTCATGCCAATCTATTCTCTTAGTTCGTTGCTTGCGCTTTTACTGGTTTCGATGGGCACGACAGCGGCATTCATAGGTATTCAGACACTTAAACGCAATCCCAGATCAACATCCGGACTTATCATGTTCTTAAGTTGCATCTGTGTTTTTTTGTGGGATTTCGGATATGCCTGGATGAGCCAGTGTTACAACGAAGCTTTTGCGATCATTCCGCGAGCGATCGGACTTTTCGGAATATTTTCATATCTTATCTTCATGTTAAATTATGTTGCTTTCCTTTCCGACTTCCCCAAGCGCATAATGATCCCGTTCAACGTCGCATATTGCAGCATTTCGCTTATCGCCTTCATAGGCATCTCTCAAAGTGATGCCATCCATTTTAAGACAACGGTTCTCGGATATTGGTATTACAGCCACATGAACACCGGCCGTATGCTGCAGCTTATTGCCATGATGATGGCGAACGTCATCTATTATGTGATAATGATCTACTGGAAAAAGAAAACGAAACTGAGGCGCGAACTGTCAATAATCTCGCGTTTTTCATGGCTTGGGATAATCCTCTTGATCGGTTATACTTTCGATACCATTCTTCCCATACTGTTCGAAAGAGTAATGTTCCCCGCCAGCTGTTTCTCGGCGTTTTTTACATCCATTCTTTTGTACTCGATCTCTCAGAAATACAACGTTTTCGGCGCTTCGTCGGCAAACGTTTCAAGCTTTGTATTCAGAGATGTGAAGGTGCCCGTTCTGGTATTTGACATTGCGGGCAGGCTTGTTCTTTTTAACGATCGTGCGCCCAAATATTTTGAGAAAAATCACGATTCCTTGACCGGTCTTACGATCGAAGACCTTTTAAAGCCTTACGAACAGGCCGATAGCATCAAAGAGCAGCTTTCTCAGGAAGCCCTTTTCATAAACGAAAAGACAGGTAATATATGCAAATTGAACAATACTGTCGTAAACGATAAATTCGGCGATGTTATCTATACCATCACGTTTATTCAGGATACGACCGAAGAGCAGAAAGCTTACGAGCAGATGGCTGAGAGCCGTCTTGCAGCCGATGCCGCAAATATGGCAAAAACGAACTTCCTTGCAAACATGTCCCACGAGATCCGTACTCCCATGAACGCGATCATCGGCATGAGCGACATTGTCCTTCAATCGGACCTTGAAGACGAAGAAACAAGAAGTCACGTGGATGACATAAGAAGTGCGGGACTCAGCCTGCTTGACATAATAAACGACATCCTTGATATTTCCAAGATAGAAGCCGGCAAGTATGATATAGCACACGAAGAATATGAGCTTCCCTCGATCATCCATGACGTTTCCAACATTGTAAACGTAAAACTGCTTGAATCGCCCGTTAAACTCGTTACGACCGTCGATCCCACCATCCCCATGTATGTTGTGGGCGATATAGTGCGCGTTCGTCAGATCGTAATGAACCTTCTTTCAAACGCTGTCAAGTTCACAAATGTCGGTTCCATCAGGTTCATCATAGGCTGGAACAACAATCCGATCGAGCCCGAGCTTTCTTTCACCGTAAAAGATACCGGAATAGGTATAAAGAAAGAAAATCTCGATTCGATATTTGAAGCCTTCAACAGGGTGGATACAAGAAGAAACCGTAACATCCAGGGCACAGGACTCGGTCTTGCCATCAGCAAGCATCTTGCGGAGCTTATGGGTGGAAATATCGTGGCCGAAAGTCTTTACGGTGTGGGAAGTACATTTACCGCCACGGTAAAACAGGGAATGAAAGAATACTCTCCCATCGGTGAAGAGATCGCCAAAGCTTTGGAAGATAACCGTTACATCATGCGCATAAGCGAACGCGAAGTCGAAGTCAAAAAGCGCCCTTGGGCAAAGATATTGCTGGTTGACGACAACAGAGTTAACTTAGCCGTTGCAAAGGGACTTCTTAAGCCTTATGAGATGCAGGTAGACGCCGTTTTAAGCGGTGCGGAGGCACTCGAGAAAGTTAAAGAAAAAGATTACGATATAGTGTTTATGGATCATATGATGCCCGATATGGACGGAATTGACACGACACGTGCCATAAGAGCACTTGGCGGCAAGTACGAAAACCTTACGATCATCGCACTCACCGCCAATGCAATTGATGCCGCACGCGAACTCTTTGCCCGCGAGGGACTTCAGGACTTTATCGCAAAGCCCATTGATAAGCGTCAGTTAAACGCCATTCTTGATAAATGGCTTACCTCTCCGGAAGTTTATAACCAAGTTCCTTAAGGAGGTTTACCGTATTTGTCATCTCCGGCATAACATCAACGCGTCCCCAGAAATAATATCTTGGGGAATATGAAACGCTATATGCAAGCATGCTGTTGGGGTTGTAAACATACTCGCTGTCTTCCTCTTCAATATAATCCGCAAAATCGCAGTTTGCCAAAGCTTCCTCGTTGTACTCTCCCATTGAGAAAATATCTATCGGGGGAGTTTTTTTCTCACGTATATCTTTTAGCAGGGCATTTCTGAATCGGTCGACGTTTTCTTTTTCCACACCGTCCGCATAATAATTCCCTGTTTCGCCACCGTAGTTTATGTTGATGGAAATGTAATCATTCGTGAGCATACTGCTGTTAAGATGATATATCTTTTCTACGATCGGCTCGGTATTTACAAACTCATCAAGCAGACTTTCCAAAGAATCTCTGTCGGTCAGATTTTGTTTGTATAAGGTCATATCATAATTTCTGGAAATCTTTTTGCCATTCTTTAAAGTGTACTGAAATCCCATATTGAAATACTGGTCATTTTCCTGGAACGCTCTATAGCAATCACCATGCTCGGCTATCTTCTTTTGAGTCGCGATAACATATTCCATCAGTTCCTCATCGCCCTCTCCAAGTATAAATTCGCCTGATGAAGTACCGACGATAATGGTATTCACATCTTCAACGTCCGGAACGGAAGTAACTTTATGTGTGGGATCGGAGGCAAGAACGATTGTCAGAGCTATCATGAATATCGTTAAGAACACCGCTCCGGGTGCCGTCTTTTTATTAAAGACTCTTATAGTCCTTCCGATGATCATCCTTCCGACAAAATAAGCTATGAGTGTTGTGAAGATGATAAAGAATACCATCTTTGCGGGACTGTATGTCGTTAGGTTCGAAAAATTAAGTATCGTGTTAAGGATGATAGCGCCCGAAATAGCCGCTACGACAGCATAACTGTATAAAAGAACGGGACGGATTCCTTTGAAAGCCACGACTTCCGTTGCCGATTCGCTCTGTCTGCCTTTATACAGGAAATAACTTACAAGTATCATTACGACCGCTACAGCAAGGTAAACACCGATAAGCGAAAGATTATCGATAGCAACGTCAAGTAACCTGTATTGGTCTATAGTCTCGCCGTTAACGACAACAGCAACAAAATCACTCTTTTCGGATACTTTAATATTTCCGGCCAAACCGACTATGGGAGAAAGATAATTAAAGGCCGGAAGCGTCTCTCCGGTAATGCCGTACAAAAATCCCGAATAGAACGTTGATATCGCCGCACCTGCCAAGCAAAAGAAAAATTGCGATGAAATCGTCAATAACACCATTGATGCGATACGTCCCGTAAGAAGCGCACAGAAAAGCGCCATTGCTGACATTAAAAGCGATATCGCAAGTATCGCATAAAGACATATGAACGCACCTTTCGCATCGAATGCTCCTTTGGTGATCGAAAGGATCGTAAACGTAAACCATCCTACGACAATAGGGATCACAACCATCACATATGCAGAAAGAAAATTAGTAACAAACAGCGTATTTCTTGTGATCGGGAGCGAATGAAAGAACACCGTTCCCTTTGTTGTATACAAGTAGCTGAATACGTTCGCAAATATTATTACCGAAAGCAGGAACGAAGCAAACGGTATGGAAAACGGTATCATATTGTAATAAACGTTTCTCGTGTCGAGATATGAGACAGCATCATAATGACCGCTCATCATAAAGGTTGCGGAAAAACTTGCAAACGCCGTAATAAGTCCGCCGATCGAGAACAATGCCCACACAGGCCACAATCCGGTCAGATTTTTCATGAATAAAGTCTTATTAAACAAGGATGTTCTTGATTTCATTTTCAAGCCCTCCCATCTCATAAACGAATATTTCTTCAAGTGTAAGCGGAATAGCTTCCACAAGGACAGGATCGTATTTCTTTACAGCTTTGACCGCGCTTTCCGGACACATACGTACTATCATCGTATGAACCCTTCCCGTAAGCGAATCGTGAAGAACTTCGATTCCGTCCATAGCAGGTTCTTCCTCGCCTTCTTTGAAAACGACCTGAAGTTTAACCATGTTATCCTGAAGTTCCGAAAGGCTTCTCTCAAGTACGACTTTACCGTGATTCATAATACCCACATGATCGCACACATCCTCAAGTTCTCTTAAGTTGTGCGAAGAAACAAGTACGGTCGTTCCTCTCGAAGATACATCGTCCATGATAAGACTCCATACCCTTCTTCTCATTACCGGATCGAGTCCGTCTACCGGCTCATCAAGAATAATATAATCGCTCATCGTAGACAAAGCGAGCCAAAAAGCAACCTGCTTTTGCATACCTTTCGAAAGATATTTGATCGTTTTTTTCTCATCGATATTAAATGCTTCTTTAAGAGCATTGAACCTTTCCATCGAAAAGCTTTCGTACATTCCTTTATAAATATCACACATATCCTTGACGGTAGCCTGACCATAATAAAACCAGTCATCCGGTATGGATGCTATTCTTGCTTTTACAGGCACATTGTCCCATACCTTCTCCCCGTCATACTTTACTTCGCCTTCATCTTGACGATATACACCCAAAAGATGCCTTATAAGCGTAGACTTGCCGGCACCGTTGGGGCCCATAAGGCCGTATATCGATCCGGTTTCAACCTTTAACGTTACCCCGTCAAGCGCTCTGAAACCGTCGAAGGTTTTTACAAGATTGTTTACTTCTATCATCCCATTTCCTCCGTTAAAATCTTTACGATCTCTTCGTCTGTCATTCCCAGATACTTTAATTCTTTGATCTTTTCAAGAATCTCGTCTATGAGCTCTCTGATCTTTTCCTCATCAACTTTTGTTATCCCGTTCACAAAATTGCCTTTGCCCGGAACCGAATACAGATATCCTTTGCTTTCAAGCTCATTGTAGGCTCTTTGTATAGTATTCGGATTGATCGATAACTTGGTTGCAAGGAGACGTACGGACGGAAGCTTTTCGTCTTTTTTCAGAACGTTGCCGATTATCAGCTTTTTAAAGCCGTCTTCGATCTGCTCATATATGGGTCTTGAGTCCCTATAATTAAGCTCTATCATCAAATCTCCTTTCTTATTCCGGTTAATTTAGATTCGCATTGCCTAAACTGTATTAACCGTCTTAATACACTTATGACACACTATCTCCCTAAAGTCAATGAAGAAATCCTTAAGAAAATGTCGCAATTATTAAGATTATAAACTGTTTATAAAACATTAGCACTCACTATTGACGAGTGCTAACAATGGAGTTATAACGTAATTGTTCAAAGGGAAAACCTGAGAACCAAACAAAAAAAGATCAATAAAAATAGTTTACAGACGGCACAACGGCCGCGAAAAAGGAGGAATCGTTATGTTAATGCCCAGTTTATTTGATGAATTCTTTGATGATTTTGCTCGCCCGGCGAAAAGTGTTGTTAGATACAATTACCCGGCAAACGCAGTCATGAAAACAGATGTAAAGGAAGATGAAAACGGTTATCATCTCGACATCGAGCTTCCCGGCTACAAGAAAGACGATATCAAGGCAGAACTTAAGGAAGGTTATATGACCATCACAGCTACCAAAGCTGAAAACAAAGATGAAGCCGATAAGAAAGGTAACTACATCAGACGTGAACGTTACCAGGGTACTTCTTCAAGAAGCTTCTACGTTGGCGAAGAAGTTAAAGAAGAAGATATCAAGGCCAAATTTGAAGACGGTATTCTTAAGGTATTCGTACCCAAGATTGAAGCCGTTCCCGAAGTTCCCGAGACCAAGTTTATTGCGATCGAAGGATAATTCAAAAAGCCCGAGTCAATCGACTCGGGCTTTTTTCACATGGTTGACGTGTTAATGAAGGGATGACACATACTCTGAATATGTCATGCCGGTGTATTTTTTAAAGCAGCGTCCGAAGTAGTTGGGATCGGGGATGCCGACATCTGCGGATGTGCAGAACATTTTACGTGAAAGGCCCGCAAGTTCTTTTGCGCGTTCCATTCTGCATTCGGTGAGATATTCGACAAAGTTTTTTCCCGTTTCCGATTTGAATTTTCTGGAAAGATAGCTTGAACTGAAACCGAATACCTGTGCAACGGAAGTAAGATTGAGTTTGGAGTCGGTATAGTTGTCGCGGATATATTTCTTTATCTGCTCAATGGTCGACTCTTCCATCTCTCCGTATTGTGAATAATCTTTGTCATCAAGTATTCTCGCATCGAGTTTTTCTTTTAACTTTAATAACGTATTTGTAACTTCCGCTCTTACTATAGGCTTAAGCATATATTCAAATACCGGGAGGCTTACGCACTTTCTGGCATATTCAAATTCGTCGAACGCGGTCATTATTATTATCGAAAGGTCCGGATAGCGTTTTGTGGCAACTTCGGTAAACTCAATGCCGTTCATGAAAGGCATCGAGATGTCCACGAAAACTATGTCGGGTTTCATTTCATCGATAACGTTTATGGCTTCTATGCCGCTTGCCGCCTCTCCGACAACCTCCATTCCAAGGCTTTCCCAATCGATCGACCCGCGCATGAGGTTTCTCGCCGAAGGTTCGTCGTCTATTAACATTACTCTGTATTTATCTTTCATCCATCTGTCCTCGTTTTGGAATAATAAATTCTATTTCCGTAAATTCACCTACAGTACTTCGGATATTAACAACGTCGTTCGTACCGCAGAAATATCTTATTCTTTCAATCGTTCCCCAAAGGCCGAAGCTCTCCGAGGGTTCGGGTTCTCCGCCGGGTTTAACATCATCGTGAGCGGAAAGGAGCTTTTCTATCTGCTCTTCGCTCATACCTACACCGGTATCTCTTACATATATATGCAAAACATCATCAATGAGCCTGCTCTTTATACTTATAAGTCCACGCTCACCGGTAAGTCGTATACCGTGGTAAATACTGTTTTCCACAATGGGCTGGAGTATAAGTTTTGGAATGATGTAGTTTTCGGTATCTTTAGCGATATCGTATTCGTCTTCTATTATATCTCCGTAGCGAAGTTTCTGCAGGCGAAGATAATCCTGCACTATGCTGATCTCTCTTGAAAGAGGGATCTCTCTGTCGCCCTTGCTTAAGAAGTTTCTGTAAAAGCTTCCCAATGTTTCAAGTGCGGAATAAACTTCCGGTGCATCCGCATCCATTGCCATGGAACCTATCGTCTCTATGGAGTTATAAAGAAAATGCGGTTTGATCTGCTCGTGAAGCACACGCATTTCTGCTCTTCGTATAGCCTGCTCGTTATCAAGCAGCTTACCGAAAAGATCGTTTACTCTTTCAACCATTCCGTTATAGGAGTCTTTCAGTACGCCTATTTCATTTTGCGGAATATCTATATCGATCTTTTCAAGGGCACCCTTTTCCTTGTTCTTTTCCATGGCTCGGGTAAGACCGGAAACGGGATTGGTGATATTCTTTGTTATATATGTTCCGGCGATAACGATAGCCAGCATGAAAATGAGCGAAAGGATGAATATTACATATGTGGTCCTGTACATCTCAAAACTGTTGTCAATTGGAATGACGCAGGCTATCAGGATGGGCATACCGGAAATCTTTTTGGCTGAAAGCATCACCGACTTGGTGCCTTCGCGTATTTCTTTATGCGTGATCGACTCAGAAATATCTACACCCTCAAGATATTGAACGATCGACGCATCACCTGACAGATAAGTTCCGTCAGTTCCCATTACCACCATGTTCTTATCGGACATGGTATCGAACTTTCTGTCTATAAAAGCACTCGAAATGTTCATGAACATCATTCCGATACATCGCTGCGTGTTTACGTCGTATACCATACGTCCTAAGCTTACAAGAGGTCTTCCCTTTTTGCGGACTATGGCTCCTTCGGCATTTATTGATATGACCGCCGCACCCTTTTGATCGACTATAGGCTGCTTCCACTCCGGATTGTTCAGCTTATCGTAATCAAAGTAATACTGATCTCGGCTTGAAGAAAGATATTCTCCGTCATCCCTGAATATAAAAACAGAATCGACCATGGTTGTAGGATTCAACACCCTCATGATCTTTTTCTGTATGGAAAACTTAAATCCGGCATCCAGACTTCCCCGGGGTGCATAAAGAAATTCTAACATTCCCTCATCGGTCATAACGATTCGAGACATTTCTTTGTATCTTTCGATGTCGGAAACGATACTGTCGGAGATCGTGTTTAACGTTGTATCCGATTCACGCTTTATGGTCTCACGCTTTTCTTTGTTTACAATATAGAAGACAGAAATCAAAAAAGAAATCGACAACAAAAGGACTATGATGAGCATCATCACTCTCAAGCCCGCGATCATCGATTTCTCGGATTGGATTTTCCCTGTCCCCTTCCATGTAAACTTCATCAAAAATATCCCCAAAATGCTAAAATTCTTAGAGTATTGTACCATTCTTACCCGATAAATACAAATCGTGCCGGATTAAAAAGAAGAGACCGGATATTATCCGATCTCTTTATAAACAAATGATTGTTTCTTTGTCCCGATCAGCCCTTTACGGCACCGACCATGAAACTTTCCTGAATACGTCTGCTCATGAATACATAAACAATAAGCATCGGGAATGTTGCCAATAACAGACCGGCTCCTACAAGACCCCAGTCGGTTATGTTACTGCCCTTAAGGTTGGAAACGAATACAGGCAATGTGTAGTGTGCTTCGTCTCCGAATACGCTGGCAAACATGAACTCGTTCCAGCATGTAAGGAAGATGTAGATACCCATTGTTGCAAGAGCGGGTTTCATAAGCGGAACGATGATGTGGAAAAACGTGCCCCACAGACCGCATCCGTCGATACAAGCCGACTCATCCAGTTCTTTTGGTATATCGTTCATAAATCCGGTACAGACCATGATCGCCATTGACAGCGAGAACGCCGCATAAGGAATGATCAATGATGAGTAACTTCTCAAAATACCCATTTTACTGAAAGAAGCATATATGGGATATAATGCTACATGCATGGGAATAGTGATACCAAGCATAAGTATGCTGTTAAGTGTCTCTCTGCCTCTCCATACGATTCTTGTGATAGCATAGGTTGCCATCAACGCAGCTACAAGACAGATAACGATGGTTGCAACGGCTATTAACAAACTGTTGGAGAAGCATTTCTCAATACCGCCGTTTGCAAAGAACAATCTCTTTCCGTCAACTTTCTTTCCAAGACCGAATACTCGGCTGTAGTTGCTCCACAACCATTCCTTGGGAAGACCAATAACGTTTGTTCCCGTAATTTCCGATGAACTCTTCAATGAGAAGGTAAACAGATAATAAAGAGGGAACAGGTCTATCAGAAGCCATAATACCAGACCGCAATAGATCAAAGCCTTGAGGAATTTGCTGGTCTTTCTGACAGAATACATATCTAAGTTTGAATGTGATGATAAACTACTCGCCATACTAATCCCTCTCCTTAAACATCTGATTGATTATTATAGCAAATGCGAAGCACATGATGATCATCAGCACGGCTATGGCACTCGCTATACCGCCGGCATTGTGGAAGGCATATCTTACAAGCAATAAGCTTGGAACTTTGTAAGAACAGTTATATGCATCTTTCGCAAATACCTTGATAAGGTCGTATGATTTAAGTGAACCGGTAATGGCAAAGATAATACTTACCTTGATGATAGGTTTGATACAAGGAATGATGATGTATCTGTTTATCTGGCTGTCGGTTGCGCCGTCAAGCATTGCCGCTTCCCTTAAATCGGGAGAAACACTTTTAACACCGGCATACATCAAAAGCATGTGATATCCGACATACTGCCAGATAGTGGGGATGAATACCGCCAAAAGTGCTGTTTTCTTGTCACCGAGCAGACCTGCCGCAGGAAGGCCCGACCAGTTGAAATACTCAAATGTCTTTGTTACAAGACCGTAGATAGGATTATATATTTTCTCCCACAGCATACCGATAACAACCGCCGAGATAAGCACGGGCATGAAGTATACTGAGAGATAGACACGTTCACCTTTAATTCCTTTACCCAGCATAAGAGCCAATCCCAATGCGAGCGGCAACTGGATAAAGACGGACAAAGCTGCAAGAATAAGTGCATTTATTATAGCTTTTCCGAAGTCATACTGGGGTGTAAATAAATCGGTATAATTTTTGAATCCCACAAATTGTCCGGGATCCGTGAATGTTCTGTACTCAAACAAACTGTGATGAACAGAAGCGAATATCGGATAGATCAATACTCCTATAAAAAGAGCCAGTGCGGGAAGAAGAAAAAGAAAAATATGAATGCCTTTATTTTTTCGGTACATAACGGTTTCCTTCCGGTTAAAACATTTCACATGTCTCAATCAAAGATTTCTGCGAAATCTTTGATTGTGTGCGGTCGGCAAATGTCTGCTTTCGTAAACGAAGCAGTCGCTTGCCTCGTCGCAATCTCAAAAAATACGGCCTTTCTCAGCCCCTGTTAAGAGACGGGAAAGGCCGTTGATTTTGTGACTATAGATTCTTAAAAAAGATTATCTGATGTTCTGCTTTAATTCAGCGATGAATCCGGCGCCATCAAGTTCTTTTCCGTAAACCTTAGCAACTGCATCAAGGTAAGGATCCTTGTCAACTGCGCTCTGAGCGGTATCACCGAAGAGAACGTAGCTATCAGCGTTTGCACAGATTTCTGCTACAGCCTGGGTAAGAGGATTGATGTTGCTTGTGTCGCCGTAAGGAATCCATGCGGGAAGACCACAACCATCAAGGTAGCCATAGTGGCAGATGAGCTTACCAAGCTCTGCAGCGTATTCTGCAGCGAGTTCAGCGTTAGGTGAAGAAGCTGATACAGCAAGTGTATCTGAAGGTCCACCAATGAGCTGTCCAAGCTTAGACTTGGAAGAATCGATTACAGGGAACTCAGTAACCTTTACATTAAGGCCATCAACCTTAGAGAAGTCTGCACAGTTCCAAGTACCGTTCTGGTAGAATGCTGTTCTTCCGTCGATGAAGTTCTGCTTTACATCGTCGTTAGGAAGAGAAGCGCCTGCGGGATCGAAGTATCCCTTGTCGATCATAGACTGGAATGTATCAACAGCCTTAGCAACGTCAGGGTTGTCATAGGTAGCACCGTTAACGAAGATATCGTTAAGAGCCTGAGAACCGATCGTCTTCTGGATGATGGGCTCAAGGTACTCGGTTACACACCATGTCTCGCCACCGGCACATCCGAAAGGAATGATACCAGCTGCTACAAGGTCGTCACAGCACTGCATAAGTTCGTCATAGTTCTCAGGAACCTTGTCCCAACCTGCCTGAGCAAGAAGGTCCATGTTAGCGAAAAGAGCAACGATGTTCATGGTAAGCGGAACACCATAGTGCTTTCCGTCGTATGTTGTGTTACCAAGCATACTTTCAGGAAGTTCGCTGGAGTACTTAGCAAGAGTATCGTCAAGGCAGTAAACCTTTCCTTCTTTAACGAAGTCGCCAAGGAATGCGCAAGACCATGTGAAGAAGATATCAGGTACTTCATTAGCTGCCATAGCTGCTGCAATCTTTGTCTTGTAGGTTTCGTTCTCGATTGCTTCCCACTCGAATTCTACGTTGGGATACTTTTCTTTCATATCAGCGATTGCCTTCTCGTAAGAAGCACGGTTTGAATCGCCTTCTGTTGCGATACACCACATGGTGAGTTTAACCTTTTCATCAGTAGTTGCGGGAGCAACGTCTGTTGAAGCGGTGTCTGTAGATGCAGAAACAGTTGTGGTATCTGTGCTATCTGTGCTAGCAGGTGTGTTAACAGCTGTTTCTCCGCAAGCTGCAAGACCGAATACCATAGCACCGGCAAGCAGGATTGCTGCTAAACGTTTGAATTTTTTCATAATCCCTCCTATTAGATTAAAAAATTCTATACGATGGCACCATGCCGTCGTACAATTGACAGTATATCCGCAAAAAGATTTACAGTGAATGTAAATCCTTTACTTAATTAAGCATCTTTTTTACCAAAATTTGCGTATTGCTCATCACTTATCATTGTTTATTGGTAAATTTGCACAAAGAAACTACTTGTCTTTTGGCCATTTTGATACAAAAGATATTTCCGATGCGCATTTTTTTGCGGTACACGAGTACTTATATCCGTCGGAATGCACAAACGAATGTAAAGAATATCCTTCGGGCTCACGTCCCTCAAGAACGGAAAATGAATTGAGCGGAATGGCAAGCCCTCCGCCCACACATTTGATATAACTTTCTTTTAACGTCCACATCCGGAAAAAGAAAGCGTTTCGTTCCTCTTTTTCCTCAACAGACATCAATTTTTCAAACTCTTCTTTTGTAAAGAATCGCTTTGCGATCTTTAACGCGCGTTCACTTTTATCCTCGATCTTCTGAACATCGCAGCCTACCGGCACATCTCCTATCGCACACATCACACGCTCATGCGAATGAGATATATTGAAATATTTGTCAGGTCTGTTTACAAAATACGGCTTCCCGTAACCGTCAGTCGCGATCTCACGATCGGATCCGTCAAGTCCGAGTTCTTCACAGGCTTTATGCAACAGTAAATAAGCCGAGAGCGTCTCACGTATAGCATTGTCGCTTTTAAGCCTTTCGACTTTGCTCTTTACGTGGTCTGATGCAATCGGCAAATATGTTTCTTTTAAACAGTCAGTATTAACTTCACTTATATTTGAAAAATAGACAAATATTTCGTTCATGCTTTTATTATATCACAAGCTTTCGGCTACGGTGAAACCTAAAAGCCGCTGACTACATGAAAGTTCCGCTTCGGACGCGCTCTCGCTCATATTTTTGACGTTGCGTTACTAAGCTCGAAAGGTCATCGCTGCGCTCAGCCTTTTACCTCGCTAAGTAACGACGTCAAAAAAAGGTCCGAAGTCGAAACAATCATATAGTCTGCGGCTTTTTCTTTGTGCCAGGTTACTTGATAATCTCGTCTATGGTTGAAACCGTAATGAATGCACGGTTTTTGTATTCGGAAATGATCTCACGCAGGTGCTGGAGTTCGAAGTAGGTAACATAGCAGATAAGCGTTTTGTTGTTGCCGGCGATGGCCCCCTGGGAATCCATTGTGGTACAGGTTTTATTGAGATCTTTACGAATACGCTCGATCATCTCGTCGGGATCTTTGGTAATGATAGTAACCTGTTTGATCGCTTCGAAGTGATCGGTGAAGTGGTCGATGACTGCGGTGGCTACGATGTAAACAAGGAGGCTTAGAAGCGCACTGTTCTTGTCGATGAATACAAAGGCCAGGGTGTAGACGATCGCGTTGAAACCGATAAGAAATCCGGTCATCGAATAGTTCTTTCCTTTTTTCTTATTAAGATAATCTACGCCGACGTTGGCGAGGATCTCCGATCCGTCTATACATCCGCCGTATCGGAGTATCAAAGAAAGGCCCGCGCCGAGAATGGCGCCTCCGAATGCGACCGCAATGAAATGCTCGGTGATGAGTTCAATATGTATCTCTTCAAACCAGGAAAGGCCGAGTGTGTATACAAGCGAACCCCAGCCGGCGCGTACTATGAAGTCAAAGCCCATTCTTATGAAACCAAGGATAAGGAACGGGGTAACAACGCA
>JAILEQ010000114.1 GCA_024687305.1 Lachnospiraceae bacterium
CATGAGGCTCAGAAGCCTGAAGTATTGACATTCTAAGAGGACTGAAAGGAGAATAAGACAATGGCTAAGGCTAAAGCAGCAAAAGCAGTAAAGTATTATGGCACCGGTAGAAGAAAGTCCTCTATCGCACGTGTTTACTTAATCCCCGGTAAGGGAAATATCACAATCAACAAAAGAGACATTGACGAGTACTTCGGACTCGAGACCTTAAAGGTTATCGTTCGTCAGCCCCTCGTAGCAACCGAAACGGTTGACAAGTACGATGCAGTCATCACTGTAAAGGGTGGCGGATTTACCGGTCAGGCAGGAGCTGTTCGTCACGGTATCGCAAGAGCACTTCTTACCGTAGACGCAGACTTCAGACCCACACTTAAGAAGGCCGGTTATTTAACCAGAGATCCTCGTATGAAGGAAAGAAAGAAGTACGGTTTGAAGAAAGCACGTCGTGCACCTCAGTTTTCAAAGAGATAATGATACAAAAAATGGACTCCTTTTATGGAGTCCCTTTTTTTGTCTTCAATTCATTAAAATATGATAAGAGTCGATTGGCTATTTCGTCATCCTTTTTTAAAGAATCAACCAACTCATATATGCTTGCGTCTGTGTTTTTATCAATCAATATTGTCTCCGGACTGGAATCAGATGTTAAACCACAGAGATATTCTATAGAAGTATTGAAAGATTGGGCCATAAAACTAATTGTTTGATAAGAAGGAGATCTTTGTCCACTTTCGTATCGGCCATATCCCATTGCTGACATATTCAATATTTTTGCTGCTTCTGCCTTGTTTAATCCCATTGATTCACGGACAGAAATCAATCGTTGAGGATTCAAATACATATGTAACTCCTTATTGACAATAACCATTGGTTATGATAATTTATAGTAACCAACGGTTATATTCTACCAAACAGATGATCCGTGCGCAAGGATAATAATGGGAAAATTGAGGAGGGTACTTATGAAGGATACACTTAGTGTTATTTTGGATGCGGAAAAAGAGGATAGATATAGCATATATCCGATTATCTTGCGAATAGACAGAGTTCTTTTAGAGCATGGTTGGAAGTATTCAGGTATTATGAATATGTATATACCTAACGAAGGGGTTGACGGAGATGAATCTTTCTATGCTGCTTCCGATGCAATAATGAACGATGAAATAATCAAAAATTATAATCCCAGCGTATTTGTTGGTACTAATACAAATGCTTGCGAATTGGAATCAATAAATGTTTCCGGGATGTCAGCTGTTTCCGTGCCAAAATTTACACGATATTATAAATATTATAAGCAGAATAAAGAATATGTTCATGAAATTGTTGTAGATGAAAATAATAATATAAGGGCAGGATTTACAACCTATTTGATTGCAAAGGAGACAGGGGACAATCCCAATATTATAAGAGTTAGATCGAATCAACCAATAAAAAAAGTTGTATCGGGACAGCATATAATAATCAAGGACGGAATATTTCGAGGGAAAAAGAAAAAAACATATATATGGGAATATACGTTGGATACGCCGGTTATTCCCGGAGATGTTCTTGAAGTGATTACCGAAAAGGGTAGCGATTATATGGTGGTGGATAAAATCGCATTTGTGGCCGGCGAGAGTGATTGTAATAAATATAAAAAAGTATTGTCCAATACGACTTGCAATATTATGGAATTTATTGAGGATAGGGAGATAGATCCATATATGGCTCCATGCCAATCTGACACTTGAATGATTTGTCCATTTGTGTATACTATAGGTAAGCAGGTGATGCACAGCCTTATAAATGAGCGAGTTAAGAGCAGGTGATGCACAGCCTTATAAGTGAGCAAGTTATTAGCAGGGACAAGTATTCTTGTCCCTGTTTTTTGTTGGAGGAATATGTACAGTTTAAAAATATATGAAATTGATTCAAACTATGTAAGATTCTTATCCGATTTTCAAGAGCACATTTTTTGTTCTGAAGGGGAAAAAGCATTAAGGAAATACATAGGTATCATTTTGGAAATTAAGGGGTTTAAATACTTTGCTCCATTATCTTCTTTTAAACCCAAACATGAGAAAATGCAGGAAGCGGTTGATTTCATAAAAATCAAAGACTATGCAGTTATAAATATTAATAATATGATTCCTGTTCCTGAAGGAATGTTTAATCTGGTTGATATTAACAGAACAAAAGACCCTCATTATAAATTCTTATTGCAGGCTGAGAACAGAGAGATTAACAGACAAAAAAATCGGATATTGAAAAATGCAGCTATTGTTTATAGCCATAAGATTAATAACGGAGAAGGCACCTCTTTATCTAAAAGAACCAACGACTTTATTAAATTGGAAAAAGCATGTAGGGCTTATATGAGCTGAGATACTTAAGTCGCGAAAAAGGACTTCAAAAAGAACGTCTTGACGGAATCGGCAAATACGATGTATGATGAGTACTCGCACCTTAAAATCGAAAAACAAAGTGAGGGTAGAGTATGAGTTACATTGAAGTTGACGGTTTGAAGAAGACATTCACCGTCAAAAAGAAGCGTGAAAAAGGAAAGCTGCTTAGAGAGAAGCAGACCGTTGAAGCGCTTAAGGGTGTTTCGTTTTCCGTAGAGAAGGGCGAACTTGTGGGTTATATCGGACCGAACGGTGCGGGTAAGTCCACGACGGTAAAGATACTTTCGGGTATCCTTACTCCCGACGGCGGAAAAGCGAATGTAGGCGGCAGAGTGCCGTGGATCGACAGGAAAGAGTATGTTAAGCACATAGGTGTCGTATTCGGACAAAGGAGCCAGCTGTGGTGGGATGTGCCGATCATCGACAGCTTTTCACTTCTTAAGGACATCTACAGGATAACCCCCGGCGATTATGAAAAGCGTCTTAAGGAACTTACGGACGCATTGCAGCTCGAAGAACTCATGCGCACACCGCTCAGACTTTTAAGCCTCGGGCAGCGAATGAGAGCGGAGCTTTGCGGATCGTTACTTCACAGACCGGAGCTTTTGTTCCTCGATGAGCCCACGATCGGTCTTGACGCGGTAAGCAAGCTTGCGCTTCGAGACTTCCTTAAATGGGAGAATAACGAGAACGGAACCACCATAATGCTCACAACGCACGATATGGAAGACATCGCGGCGCTTTGTTCCCGCGTCATGGTACTGGGTCACGGGCAGAAACTGTTTGACGGAAAACTTCCTGATCTTCTTGAGAGATTCGATACGGTAAGAACGGTAAGCGTTAAATATGAGGGAGGCACTTCTTCGCTCACGCTTCCGGAGGGCGTTACGGTAACGCAAAACGAAAACGAGTTCTTTTTAACTTATTGTCCCAAAGAACTGCCGACGGCGCGACTTTTGGCGGCTTTGCAGGATGCGGGTACGATAAGCGAGATGACTCTTCAACCTGAGAACATAGATCATCTGATCGCAGCGATGTACAAGGAG
>JAILEQ010000006.1 GCA_024687305.1 Lachnospiraceae bacterium
TCATCGTGAATGTACTGTCCGATAAGATGAATGCCGGGAACGATACCGTCTTCTTCGTATAAAAACAGTATCTGCGAAAGATCCTCCCATCCTCTTGCCGTAACGTAATTGCGGCCTTCCGTCGTATTCTCGATCTTGTAAAAATACTCGCGGTTTGCGTCAAGAAAACCGAGTATTGCTCCGTGAAGGGCATTTTCTTCGGCATACTCTTTCCACGCGGGATAGTCCGCCTCGACATTCAATACCTTGAGTCGGTCGAGCGTTACCACATCGAACTCTCTTACGGCCTTGTTAAATTCCGGAGGATTGCCGGCCGTTACTATGACCCAGCCCTCGGGAACTTTGTGCCGTCCGAAAGTTTTGTACTGCAAAAACTGGAGCATCGAAGGATAAAGCGTCTCCGATACACAGTTTATCTCATCAAGAAAAAGTATGCCCTCCGACACGCCGCTTTCCTTTACGGTATCGTACACGGATGCGATGATCTCACTCATCGTATATTCCGAAACGCTCACCGTCTTGCCGCCGTATTCCTTTTTATCGATAAAAGGAAGCCCGAGCGCCGACTGTCGCGTATGGTGGGTCATGGAATAGCTCACAAGTGCGATGCCCAGTTTCGATGCAACCTGTTCCATGATCGCCGTCTTTCCTATACCGGGCGCCCCCAAAAGAAAGATCGGGCGCTGCCTTACCACAGGTATGCGGTAATCTCCGTACTCATCCTTCTTAAGATAGAGTTTAACGGTATCTTCTATGTATTCTTTTGCTTCTTTTATGTTCATGATAATTTATCCTCCACCACACACCCCGTCGCCCACGAAGGTGCTTTGGGTCTTAACTCGTCTTCTTCGGCGTAAGCAAATACGACGTCATATTTCGGTTTTTCGTTCGGGTACACTCCATATCCGTCCGTAAAATATATTATCCCTTTAAGATTTTCAAATGTCTTGTCCTCTATCTTTTCGTCCACATACTTAAAAACCGGGCGAAAATCCGTCGCTCCGAATCCCGAGAGCGTAAAGTTTTCGACATATTCATCAAGGTCGGCTTTGTTCTTTATCCTCGTAATGTTCTTTATAGCGCTGTCACATTGGACTATGTGTATGTTCACTTCGTCAAAGAACGTATTCTCGGATCTTAGTATGTTTACGGAAGTCTCGATGAACTTCTTTACCATATCACCCCTGCACGATGCCGATGTGTCTATGGCGATCACAAAATCCTTTATCCTTTTGTCATCAGCATATTCAAGCGGCTCAATGAGCGGCATGTTCTCGTACAAAGAAAGCCCGTACATGTAATATACGTAATCGAATTCATCGGGATTGATCTTGATGAGCTCGCTTTCCGAAGCAAACCGTCTTAAAAGATGCTCATAGTCGTGCCTGACTTTTGTGGCCTCTTTTAAGTTCTTCAATATCTCCTCGTTGCCCTCACCGTCCTTTGAAAACGACTTAAGTTCAGCCTTTATACGTTCGGAAAGTTTTTTGAACTCTTCTTCGGTTAAGAGTATCTCGTCCGTTTTTTCTTTGTCATAAGAGTGGCTGTCCATCGTGAAAAGGCGCTTATAGTTTGCCCTCGCGTCATTGGAGATGCCCTGCGCCGCAAATTCTCTGTACAGTTTCTGTGCCGTTAAGTTCGGCACCCATTTTTTGATCTTCGAGATGACGGTCTTTCGTTCATCGTCTCCCGACATGTAATGTCCCGAATCTTCAAGGCTCAACACCGCATTCGTGACCGCGATGTCGCACGCCAGGTCCCAAATATCCTTATCACGCTCGTCACGCGTAAAGGGATGAAGAAAAACCAGATGGAACATAACATGAAGACAGAGCCTTACCGCAAAGGAAGGCTCCTTCAAATAGTCCTTTAAAAGTAAGGCCGGATCGTAAAAAAGAGTCGTCACATCCGAAACATATCCGTTAAGATGTTCTGCCGGCTCAAACTTTATCTTATATAACGTGCGATCGAAAAACCTGTATCGCACAGTGATCGTATCCATCGCAAGATTGATGACCTTGCGGGCATATTCTTCAGTCTTATTCATCTTCCGTAATGTCCAATACATCGAAGGGGATGCCGCATGCAAAAGCGCTGTTGATATCGCACCTTCCGAGATGATATTCTCTCTTTACGGTTCCCTCTTCAAGTTCATCCGTTATTTTTACTTTAAGGCGACCTTCTTCTGAGGAAGCAAAATTATCGAGCATTTTTACTATATCGTCAACGTTTGCCGCGTTCCGTTTTATCTCTTTTCCTGCCATTGTTCATATCCTTTGTGTTATGTAAACTAATTTGTCCCGTTAAGCATGTTCCCGATCATCTGCTTCATGCGGTGCTCGACCGTATACATACTCTTAACCTTATTGTAACCGCTTAAAGCGATCTGTTTTCTTTGATCCTCATGTTCAAGATAATATGCGCACTTATCGACAAGTTCGTCGATCGAACCGTATGTTTCAAGATCGACTCCCGGTGTGAACATGGTCTCGATCTCGGCCTGATAGTTGCTTATCAAAAATCCTCCGCTTCCGAGTACATCAAATATTCGAAGCGAAAGCCCTGTCTGTATCGGACGCATCGTAATATTTAAGTTGATCTTGGAAAGATTGAATATCTTGGGCATCTCCGTAAGTGAGTTCGCCGGTCCGCAATTCTTTACTCCCACCAGATCCGAGGTGTCCGAAAGCGTGTAGAAATCAACATTGAAGTGCTTTGCAAGGGTATTTAACGTAAGTATCCTTTCTTTTTCTGCCAGGTCCATGCCTATGAACGCATGCGCGGCAACATAGTGATCGATCGGTTCAACGAGCATCTCATGCTTTTCGATCTTTGCGCCCTTTAATTCCTGCACGACATCGTCTGTCAGCACGTCTTCTATGAAATTAACGCCGAATATGTTTAACTGCGCTCTCTCGATACCGTCGATAAAGCCCCTTGTCTTATCGGTAAGTTTTAACTTCTTAAGCGGATTTTTCTCGTTGTATAGTGATCCCACGAACGAGATGTCCGAAGAAAACTTCTTCCTGTCCGAAGCATTTATCGTCATATTTGTTTTATCAAGCCTGTCAACATTGGTGCCCAGAGGCAGATAATAAACGCACTCCGGATTGTGTCTGTAAATACGCTCATACTGAGTTTTGTCAAAAAGAAAAACTCTGTTATGTCCGTTCTTTATCTGATTTGCAAAGAGCTCCGTGACAGGACAGTCCACACTCCAGCACGCATAGACGGTATTCAGTTTTTCGCATATATCCGAGATCGCAGGATAAAAATTGATGCTGAACACAAAAAGAAAAGGATCGTTAAGCTCGTTCTGCCTTAAAATATGGTCGGCCACTATCTGAACAACATCTCCGGGTTCAAGCCCCTTTTTGGAGACTTCCGTTCTTTCTTCCACAACGTCTATGCCAAATTTTTTAAATGCTTCAAGACAGTCCGGTTCATATATGCTGTTGTATCTGTAAAATAAGATCTTCAAAACACTCTCCCGCGTCAACATTATTCTTTCAAAACTCTATGATCATTTTACTATAACGAAAATAAAAAAAGAAGAAAAATCCGATTGACATAATCGAACATCTGTTCTATATTATTGTCACAAAGACGCAAAGGAGGGGGGCCATGCAGCAGGTATCTTACAACAATCATGATATTCGAAAGACCACCGTTGTCCCGGTCATCGCGTCTTTTGACTCCGAAGGACATATTAAACCTTTATATGTCCGTATAGACGGACTGTCCTGCAGAGTCCTCTCTTATTGGATAAAATCAACTTTTGTAATATGTAATTATAAATTCCAGTTTTTCACCTCTTTATTCTGTCAACCTGGAAATTAGTCTTGCACAAGGTCGTTTTGTAATGTAATTATGATGTTGATTATCTGTCTGCCGGAAAGAAAACTTATGGCAAACAAAAAGAAAGTACAACGTCATCTTACCCTGACTGACAGAATTTACATTGAACAGGAGCTTGTAAGAGGCTCCTCTTTTACAGAAATTGGCAAAGCTCTTGGTAAAGATCCTTCAACGATATCTAAGGAAGTTAAACTTCATTATGAAATTCGCGAAGCATCACCATATATTTACAGATGCAATAATTGTGCCAATTACTCAACTTGCGACATACAGCATATGTGTGGCCGAAAGAGTTGTGGACGTTTATGCAAGCATTGTTATACCTTTAACCACAATAGCGTCTGTCCCAGTGCGGCTATGATAAATTGCACGGTTCCTTTCAAACCACCGTATGTATGCAACGCATGCGATTCTCGCAATATATGTCATTTGGAAAAGCATGTTTATCACGCAAAAAAAGCGCAAGCAGAATACGAGGAAAAGCTTGTATCATCCAGGGTTGGAATCAACCTGACCCCCAGTGAACTTGAAAAGCTTGATGCTATGATATCTCCTCTCATAAAACGAGGACAGCCTCTCAGCCACATCTTTGCAGTTCATGCGGATGATATTCCGGTATGTAGAAGAACGCTTTACAACTATCTCGATCAGCGGGTCTTTGAAGCCAGAAACATCGACCTGCACAGACGAGTCAGATACAAAAAGCGGCGTTCTAGAAATAAACCGATCGACAATAATCATCGTCAGATATATCGGAACAAGCGTACTTACAAGGATTTCGAGTTCTATATGGAACGTCATCCCGATGCGTCAGTCGTGGAACTTGATACAGTCAAAGGAACCCGGGCAGCAGGCAAGTGTCTCATGACACTTCTATTTAGAAGTTGCAACTTCATGATAATAATCCTGCTCCAAAGGTGTACTCAGGAATGTGTCACAAACGCTATAAATACCCTTTGTAACACAATCTCTCTTCGATTGTTCAGGAAGTATTTCGAGGTGATCCTAACCGATAACGGGCCGGAATTTAAGAACCCATGGGACATCGAAAAAGATAAAGACGGCAAACATCGTTGCTATGTCTTTTACTGCGATCCATATGCATCCAATCAAAAAGGAAAACTTGAGAAAAACCATGAATATATCCGGTACGTTATCCCTCATGGAAAAAGCATGCAGAATTACACGCAAGAAGATATAGACAAGCTGGCCAGCCATATCAACTCAACCGCAAGAGACAGCTTAAATGGAACCACTCCATTTGCATTAGCAAACCTTCTTTTAGACAAAAGAATTCCGATCCTAACAAGACAATTTGAAGTCTCCCCAGACGATGTCATGTTAAAGCCGGAACTCTTAAAAAAATAAAATATGAAAGAGCAGACAGGTAATCACTTCGACTCATATTTACTACAAGACGGGTGGAATTAACTTTTGCTCAATTTATTCCAGTCGTTTGTTTGCTATGCAAACACATTGACCTAGCATGATGATTTTATCACGTTTTTCTCTGTCGTCAAAGGTATATTTTATTGTCAAAGTTCGTAAAAAATTCAATTCAGCCCATTTTTGCAGTTTCGAACGGAATTTAGTATTTCATTTGAGCAAAA
>JAILEQ010000126.1 GCA_024687305.1 Lachnospiraceae bacterium
TTAAAAAACAAACAGCTTCAAGCGCAAAAACTTGAAGCTGTCGGAAAAACTGAAATATTACTTTGTTTCTACGGGATAAACGGAAGCCTGCTTTTTGTCTCTTCCGACTCTTTCGAAACGTAAAACACCGTCAACCATTGCAAACAATGTATCATCACCGCCGCGTCCAACATTGACACCGGGATGAATCTTGGTACCGCGCTGTCTGAAAATGATGTTTCCGGCTTTAACGAACTGTCCGTCAGCTCTCTTCGCACCTAATCTCTTGGATTCGGAATCTCTACCGTTCTTGGTAGAACCAACACCCTTTTTATGAGCGAAAAATTGAAGGTTCAATTTCATCATGGTTTACACCTCCTATTTTGTCAGTCTTAAATACTTCTTATAGTTCTTTTCGATTTCTTTTATTCCCAATAACAGCGATCTGAACAACAACTGTACATCACTTCTGTTATAATCTTCGATCGATACGTTCAAATAAGCGTCCTCTTCACGTTGCTCTACATAAGTCTTAACTCCGAGAAGTTTTTCAACGGAATTGACAAAGTTAAATGTGAGCATAGATACTGCGGCACACACGATATCACTGCCTTCATCGGCATATCCCGAGTGTCCGATGCATTTAAAACCCGTGAATTGATCTTCGGAATCTTTGTAAAAAGAAATCTCTGTCATATCACACCTTAATTATGCGTTGATCTTGTCAATCTTAACCTGTGTGTATGCTTGTCTGTGTCCGTTCTTCTTGTGGTATCCGGATTTTCTCTTATACTTGTAAACGATAACCTTCTTACCACGACCCTGTTCCATAACAGTAGCGGATACGGTAGCGCCTTCTACGTCTTTAGCGACTTTAAGTTCCTTGTCGGAAACAGCAACAACTTTGTCAAAAACAACTTCGCTGCCTGCTTCTGCATCAAGCTTCTCAACACGGATAATGTCGCCCTCGGAAACCTTATACTGCTTTCCGCCGGTTGCAATTATAGCGTACATATCTTATCCTCCTATCTAAATCCCCGAAAGGATTTTTCTCGCTAGCTTCGGTGATGTTTTGACAACATACTTAGACCACACTAAGCGGCATACTCAAACATAATAGCAACATTGTAAAGACTTGTCAAGACAAATAATCGTAAACCGAGCCTCTGATCTTCTGCCTTGAGATTTCCAAAAGTTTCAGTCTTGTAAATCCGTATATGTTTACTTTGCAATTATCATCCTTAACGAGCATCTTGAAATACTCTATCAATTCATTTTCATCACGCTTGTCTTCAAAATTGATAAAATCGACAAGTATCATCCCTGAGATGTTTCGAAGCTTAAGCTGATAAGCGACTTCTGTAGCGGCCTCTTTGTTTATGTGCCTGATCATGTCTTCTTTGGATTCTCTCTTGTTTGAAAACTTGCCGGAATTGACATCGATTACCGTCATGGTCTCGGTGGGTTCGATCACAATGTAACCGCCCGATTTAAGGTTTACTTTCTTCTGAGTTGCAAGTTCGATCGATCTTTTGGTCGAATACAAAGCAGACAAAGATATCCTGTCATCTGTGTGAAGTCGAACCTTTCCGGGAAAGACAACTCTTACAAAATCATAAAGTTCAAGATCTTCACAAATGATCTCATTAAAGGATTCTTCTCTTAAATCCATCAATGATTTGACAAAACCGGGGTTTTCATAGTAAAGACATGTATAAAGCGTTCTGTTTTCTTTGTACATATCTATATTTTTAAGGCGTCTGTCAAGCTCGATATATTCCGAGATCAAAGCTTCCATATTGTCCGGGCTGGCATTCGTGCGGATAATGGCTCCGTATGCCGATTCAAGTTCGGGAACTTTGGAAAAAGCTTTTTTAAACAGTTTAACGTCATCGGCAGAAAGTCTCTTTGAAAAAGATACGGTATCAAAGGACGAAGAAACAACACAATACTCTCCTACTATTTCTAACATGGTGGAAAGAGAATAAAGTTTGGACTTTACCGGCTCTTTAACGACTCTGACGGGTATAAGATCTCCTTCTTTAAGTTTGAGATCGCACTCATCCAAAGGAAGAAAACCGGTAAATTCATTGGTAAATTCAACAAACGCCGCATTAAGTTCAGGTTTTATATTGGAAACTCGTCCAATATAAATACTTCCGAGAGTAACTTTCGACTGCTTTGAAAAGAAAATCCTCACGGGTTTCAATGAACTCGAATACTCAATTGCGGCAATAAGATCTTTGTACCTTGTAACAACAACTTTATGCATGATCAAGCGGCTCCAAATCCCCGTTCGGGGTCCTTAAATACAGCTCTTTTCGCAAAATGTGAAAAGGATGGTCGTCAACACAAATATCTTCCTGTTTCAAAAGACTTTCTATAAGAAATCTCGGTTTCAGATTTCCCGCAGAAGATGAATCTACTTTCATAAAAACACCTTCTTTAGTACATTGTACATCAAAAACGAATTCTTTGATATTAAAAGTTGTTTCACCTGACTTTGTTTTTTTCGTATATAAAACTTCTTTAGCCTCTTTGAATCTTTGGATCATACTCTCGGTAACGGGATTCACGCCGTCTGTAAATGAGATCTCGTAATCGGAAGCGGCTACACTGGCCATGGCATTAAGTGCTTTTTCGGGAAGAACGGTAACGTTTAAAACTTCTATACCCTCAGCCATTTCGGCATTGAGTTTGTCCTTCATAAGCGAAACATCCTGACCGTCTTCGATCTCCACATCAAAGTATTCACCGAGACTTTCAACGCCGACACCGAGAGCCTGCGCAAAGCTCATGATCATATGAGGAGAAAAACCGCCCGAATATTTGACCTTTATATCCGTCCTTCTGAACGCTTTCTGAAAATATCTCATAAGATCGAGATGCCCTATATATTTTAATACTCCGACTTTTGAAAATTTTACTCTTATCTTCAAACCGTTTCTCCAAACTATCTGTTAACACATATACCGCAGTCAAATCTTGCCGATCCGCAACCCGCACATTGAACTTTACAGTTCTTGGTCACCTCACCCGCCTGAGCTTTGTGCCATTCTCTTAAAAGATGAGACTTATTTACGCCGCAATCAATGTAATCCCAGGGGAACACTTCATCATCCGCACGTTCTCTTGTGGTATAAAAATCAATCGATACATTTTCTTCTTTAAATGCCTCAAGCCATTTTTCGTTATCGTAAAATTCACTCCACGCATCAAAGAAACATCCTTTTTTATAAGCAGTTAGCAACACCTTGCAAAGTTTACGGTCACCCCTTGCAAAAACGCCTTCAAGAAGACTCACATCTGCTTCGTGCCAATTGTATTTAATATGTTTCTGATTCAGTTCACCCATAATGAACTGTTTTGTCTTATATGCTTTATCAATAAAATCCTGCGTACTGTCCATTTTTGCCCACTGAAAGGGAGTAAATGGCTTTGGTACAAAGAAAGAAGTCGACGTAACGATCTGAACATGTCCGTTAACTCGTTTTTCCTTGGGAACCGTATCGTAAAAGGTAGCGGCAACAAGATTTGAAAGGTCAGCGATTCCTTTAATATCTTCATCGGTCTCAAAAGGAAGGCCTAACATAAAATACAGTTTAACCTTTGTCCAGCCGCCCAAAAAGGCGAGTCTGGAACCGTTAACGATATCTTCCTCGGTAAGACCTTTATTTATGATATCTCTCATCCTCTGGCTTCCGGCTTCGGGAGCAAAAGTAAGGCTGGACTTTTTTATGTCCTGAATCTTATTCATGACATCAAGAGAGAACTGATCGATCCTAAGACTTGGTAATGCAATGTTTACTTTCTTTTCATTGCATTCTTTTATAAGTTCGTTCAAAAGCTCATCCAGTCTTGAATAATCGGAAGAAGAAAGCGAACTTAAAGTGATCTCTTCATGACCGGTGTTCTTAAGAAGTTTATGTGCTTTATCCAGAAGATATTCGACACTACGTTCACGAACCGGTCTGTATATCTGACCGGCCTGACAAAATCTGCACCCTCTTATGCAGCCGCGCTGAATCTCAAGCACAACTCTGTCCTGTGTGACTTTTATAAAAGGGATCACGGGCTTCTCGGGATAATATGTGTCATCAAGGTTCCTTACAAGTTCCTTTTTAACGGTCTTGGGAACATCCGGATACTTGGGAACAAAATCCTTTATCGTTCCGTCTTCTTTGTACTCTACGTCCAGCATCATCGGAACATAAAGTCCCGGCAAAGTAGCCGCTTTATGCAAAAACTCTTCTCTTGATACATTGTTTCTTCTGCATTCCTTGTAAATATCAAGAAGTTCTCTGTATTCGGTCTCTCCTTCGCCAATGTAAAAAATATCAAAAAAATCGGCAAGGGGTTCGGGATTGTAAGTGCAGGGACCGCCTCCGATGACGATGGGATCGTCCCATGTGCGGTCTTTTGCACAGAAAGGAATGCCTGAGAGATCGAGCACCTGCAAAATGTTCGTATAAACCATTTCGTATTGAATGGTTATTCCGAGAAAATCGAGATTTTTGACGGGTTCCTGACTCTCTAACGTAAAAAGCGGAATGCCCAGCTCACGCATCTTTTTATCAAGATCGGGCCACGGTGAATAGACTCTTTCGCACCATGTATCCTCGAAAGAATTGAACATATCATATAATATGGCTATTCCCAGATGTGACATACCTATCTCGTACACATCCGGGAAACACATAGCAAATCTGATATCTACAATACTTTTGTCTTTAACGACACTGTTTATCTCATGCCCGATATATCGCTCGGGTTTTGAGACTTCCATAAGAACCGATTCCGGTAATGCAAGTTTTTGCATCTAAATCTCCTACATCATCTGTTGGCGAGTTCTCTCATGATCTCTTCCCAGGTAACGCCCTTTTCTACCATTAATACCATAATATGATAGAGAAAATCCGAGATCTCATACTTTATCTCATTGGCATTGGGATTTTTGGCGGCGATAACGATCTCCGTTGCTTCTTCGCCAACTTTTTTAAGTATCTTATCGATACCTTTGTCAAAAAGATAATTCGTATAAGAACCTTCCTTGGGATTGGCTTTTCTGTCTTCTATAACAGCATATACGTCCGAAAGAACGCTGAACGGATTCTTTTCTTCGTAATCATATGTAATGATATCGTTAAAGAAGCACGAATAAGCACCTGTATGACAGGCTGCTCCGATCTGTTCAACTTTGGCCAAAAGCGTGTCTGCGTCACAATCGTAGCTAAGCGACTTAACGAACTGATAATGTCCGCTTGTCTCACCTTTTACCCAAAGCTCATTTCTTGAACGTGACCAGTAAGTCATAATGCGGGTTCTTAACGTCTTTGCATACGCTTCCTCGTTCATATACGCCATCATCAAAACCTGATTGGTCTTGTAATCCTGAACAATTACAGGAATGAGTCCGTTTTGATCGAGTTTAAAAGTGGAAAAAGAAACCTCTTCGATGCCGATGAGTTTTCTGATGGCATCAAACTGATCGAGATTCTCGTTGATCACTTCACCCGTTACGGCAACCGCCGATGAAAGTGAGAATACTTCGATCAATTTTTCAAGACTTACGTTTGAAAGCATTATGGTGATCTGAGTATTAAGCTGATCAAGATCGAATGCTTTCGCTATCTTTTCATCAAGGAACAATACTTCTTCGGTATTTTTGTTTATCGCATCAAGATTATCGTTTACTTCGGAAACGGAGTTCACGCATGCAACGATCTTTTCTTTTCCGAATTTGCCTGATACTTCACTCAATATCTCAATATTGTCATTTCGTGAAAAATTGAGGACCGCTTTCTTACATCCTGCATATAAGAGTTTCTTGATATCCTCCATGCGCTTAACATTACCGGCACCGATAACCGGAACCTTAACCGAAGCACAAATATCTTTAATGACATCCAAAGCCGCTTCATGCTCATTATCGACATTGGAAAGATCAAAAACGATTATCTCGTCACATAAAGCATCTGCATAGTTCTTTGCAAGTCTGACCGGGTCGGTCTCAATGATCGTCTCATCATTAAAATATTTGACCGCCATCCCGTTTTTAAGATATATACAGGGATTCAATTTCTTACGCATAAATTATAACAGTCCTTTCGTGGAAGGTATTTCCGTCGTTCTGGGATCGAGACTTGTAGCCTCATCCAAAGCTTTTGCGAAAGCTTTAAACATTGCTTCGCATTTGTGATGATCGTTCACGCCCGAAAGTACTTTAATGTGAAGGTTCATTCCGGCACTGTATGATATCGCATAAAAGAACTCTCTGATCGTCTGGGTCTCAAGATATCCGATACGTTCGGTCTCAAAATTACAGTCAAAATCAAAATAAGGTCTTCCGCAAAGATCGATGGCACAAAGAACAAGCGCATCATCCATCGGAAGCATAAAGCTGCCATATCGTTTAATACCCGCTTTGTTGCCGAGTGCTTCTTTTATGGCAAGTCCGAGCACTATACCGGTGTCTTCAACAGTATGATGACAATCGACTATAAGGTCTCCCTTGGCCGATACTTTAAGGTTGAAAAAGCCGTGCTTTGCAAAGCCTTCCAGCATGTGATTAAAGAAACCTATTCCGGTATCAACGGTCGACTGACCCGATCCGTCCAGATCGAGTGTCAGGGATATGTTTGTCTCTTTTGTTTCTCTTTCAACGAGTTTTACTCTGCTCATTGTTAAGTCTCCTTTCGGATTACTTTTCAAATCTTACCGCGATCGAATTGGCGTGTGCCGTAAGTCCCTCGTTTTTGGCAAACAGTTCGATCTTGTCGTGTACTTTACACAAAGCATCTTTAGAGTACGAAATAATGCTTGTCTTCTTTATGAAATCGTCAACACTGAGTGGTGAGAAGAAGCGGCTTGTACCGTTTGTCGGAAGAATATGGTTGGGACCCGCAAAATAGTCACCGAGAGGTTCGGAAGAATATTCTCCGAGGAAAATGGCTCCCGCATTCTTGATCTTGGTCATAGTCTCAAACGGATTTACGGTCAATATCTCAAGGTGTTCACTTGCAATATCGTTAACCGTGTTTATCGCCTCATCAATTGTTTTTGTAACTATAATATAACCGAAATTATCCAAAGATGCACGGATAATATTTTCTCTGGAGAGTACTCTCAAAAATCCGTCAACTTCTTCTGAAACCTTTTTTGCAAGCTGCTCTGATGTTGTGACCAAAATGGCCGATGCCATCTCGTCATGCTCTGCTTGGCTGAGAAGATCCGCAGCCACGAATCTGGGATTGGCACTTTCATCGGCAAGAACCACTATCTCGGAAGGTCCCGCTATTGAATCGATACCTACATTACCGAAGACGGCCTTCTTTGCAAGGGCAACATATATATTGCCAGGTCCGGTGATCTTGTCTACCTTGGGGATCGACTCGGTTCCGTATGCCAAAGCCGCAATAGCCTGAGCTCCGCCAACTTTGTATATTTCGGTCGCACCTGCGATATCTGCAGCAACTATTGTTCCCGGATTAACCTTACCTTCCGAAGATGGCGGTGTTACCATTACTATTCTTTGTACTCCGGCAACTTTCGCGGGAACGATGTTCATCAAAACGCTTGAAGGATATGCGGCTTTACCGCCGGGCACATAGCATCCGGTACTTTCAAGAGCGGTAATGCGCTGTCCGAGTATGGAACCGTCGGGACGAGTCTCTATCCATGTATTACGAAGCTGACGCTTGTGAAAATCAGCGATATTGGCCGCAGCTTCCTTTATGACATCAATATACTCTTTATCAAGCTTGTCATATGCTTCTTTTATCTCTTCCTTGGACACAAGGACCGTATCTTTTGAAAGCGCACATTTATCAAATTTGAGAGTGTAATCAAACAAAGCTTTGTCTCTGTTTTCTTTTACGTCCTCTACAATATCCGAAACGGTCTTTTCAAATTCACCGTAATTGGATGTGCTTCTTTTAAGAAGATTTTTAAGAATATCATCCGAAACCTCTTTTGTTAATTTAACAATTCTCATTTATCAAGTACCTCCTTTAATCGGGTGATAAGATCGTTTATCCTTTCCGATTCCATCTGCATGGATACCTGATTAACGATCATTCGCGCCGAAAGCGGACATATCTCTTCCAAGACCTTCAATCCGTTTTCTTTGAGCGTTGAACCCGTCTCTACAATATCGACGATAACATCCGAAAGCCCTACAATGGGACCGAGTTCTACGGAACCGTTCAGTTTAATGATGTCTACCGTCTGATGTTTAACGTTATAAAAATAATCTTTTGCGATCACAGGATATTTTGTGGCAACTCTGATCATCTCATGATGCTTAAGAAGATCCTCAGCGCTTTCGGGACCACATACACACATTCTGCATTTACCGAATCCAAGATCGAGCACTTCGTATGCACGTCTTTGCTCCTCAAGTATGGTATCCTTACCCACAACACCGATATCCGCAGCGCCGTATTCTACATATGTCGGTACATCGGGTCCTTTTGCAAGGAAAAACTTGAGTTTAAGTTCTTCGTTAACAAATATAAGTTTTCTGGTATTTTTGTCTTTGATCTCTTCGCACGTAATACCGATCTTTTCCATAAGTTCTATTGTTTTATCGGCAAGTCTTCCTTTTCCGAGTGCGAAGACAAGATATCTTTCGTCTTTCATGATCTTTTTATAAGCGTTACAGCTTTCCCTTCTTTTCTCAACTTCTGTGCATTCTTTATAACATCTTCAAAATCTGAATCACCATATTCAAGTATCATTTTTTCACTTGATACGTCGGGAAGGATATGCTGACCTCTTAAAGCCATAAGCAGGTCATCAATCACCACCACAAACCCGACGGCAGGCTTTGACGATCCGAAAGACTCAAGCAGATTGTCATATCTGCCACCTTTAACGAGTGCATCTCCTAGACCGTATGTATATGCCTTAAAAATGATGCCCGTATAATAGTTATATTTACTCAACATGCCAAGATCAAAAGAAACATAACTGTCCGTTTTGTATATTTTGAGTATCTCAACCAGTTCTTCGAGCCTTTTAATGGCATTTAACGATCTTTCGTTGGATATCTTTTCTTTTAAGGAACTAATCTTTTCGATGTTTCCGATACAGTTGACACACATGTTAAGCTGCTCTTTTGCTTCATTGTCACACGAGAGTGAATTGATCATCTCATGAGCCGTAAAAGAGTTCTTTGTGGAGATAGCCTCTCTTAACAAAAGTTCGCTCTCCGTGTCCATACCGGCATATTCACAAAGTCCTTTAAAGAAGTTCATCTCACCGACCGATATCTGAAAATCTTTAAGACCGCCGGCCAAAAGTGTTTCTATAACAAGATTTAATATCTCCGCATCTGCTTCTACGCTTGAATCGTTCATAAGTTCACAGCCGATCTCGGTAACTTCCTTAAGTTTTCCCTGAAGGCTTGAATTGTTTACAAAAGTATTGCCGCAATATGTAAGCCTTATGGGATTAATTTCTTCATCGAAATATTTGGCAACGCATCTGGCGACCGAAGGAGTAAAATCAGGTCTTAAAACAAGTGTATTACCGTCTTTATCAAAAAACTTGTAAAGGTCTTTGCTCGGTGTCGTTCCGATCTCCTTTGAAAAAACATCAAAATATTCAAATGTGGGAGTTGCGATATCTTCATAACCGTAAAGTTTTATAATGTCTTTTATCTTATTTTCGACAAAAACCTTACGTAAAAACTCTTCTCCGTATATGTCTCTTACTCCGTCGGGGGTATGTACAAGTTGTTTCATATCATTTTCCTTTAAATATAATATTAGCAACCGTTATTACTATCTTTGAACGGTTGCACTTTAGTGCGTTAACTTGCTACCCAATTAGCATAGTAGCAAACTAAATATTTGTCAAGTTATTTTGAAAATTCTATACAATAATCTTTATTTCTTTGCCTTATCAGACAGATACTTGTCTATCATATCAAGATACGGAACCATAATACCGGCCTTGGAGGTAAAGAAATACTCTTCTTTCATCTCAGAGATCGGGATGCTTTTTCTTCCTCCCGATGCGGCTCTGTCCGTGAACACTTTCATATCTTCAATAGGGCAAAAATACATCCTGTCCAGACTTTTGTAATAGATCAAAAAGAAAGCTATGCCGCCCTGCTCGTTAAAATCGCACATGAACTTAACCTGATGGTCGTGGATGTTTTGGAGCGAAAAAGTCTCGACAGCACTTTCTTTGGCATCGAAACAGATCGGAATGCCCTGACAGGCTCCGATATAATCGACAGTGCTTTTCTGGTCAAAATATGCAAGCGTGATATGTCTTGTTTTCTGTTCGATCTCAATAGGCGTTATCGGAGTCGGGATCTTTTGAACAAGCGCAAGGCCTTTGTCTCTGTACAACTCGTTGGTCCTGTTGACCATTTCTTCAAAAGCCGAACCGCGAAGACCTCTTGATTTCCAAGTAGGCATATTAACTGTTCCTCAGTTTGACAAATATATCGGGTTCTTTAAGTTCCAATGTTTTTAACGAAAGCTCGGGATAGTCTAAAAGGAGCGGAAATACAACCTTGGTGCAGTACAATATCTGAAATGTTATCTTGTGCGATGCCTTAAATTTATCGTTTTCTTCGCGTTTTCCATATTTATAGTCCCCAACTATCGGATGACCTATCGAGGAAAGATGAGCTCTTATCTGATGAGGTTTTCCCGTAACGAGTTTAACGGACAAAACGGTCATATCCTTATCCTTTATATATTCCAAAGGTTCGATGACGGTCTCTATATACGATTCATCATCATCGGATCTGTTTAAAGAAACATAAACGCGATTATGTTCCTCATCCTTCTTAAGATAACCCTTTATCTCAATTTTTTCTTTTAATTCGCCGAAAACAACGGTTTTGTAATATTTCTCGAGAGTTCTTTCTTTTAAAAGTCTGTTTAACGTATTTACGCCAAAAACGGTCTTTCCGAACAACAAAAGGCCGCCGGTATTGCGATCCAATCTGTTGCAGATGGAAGGAGTGAACTTTCTTAAGCTCTCCCTGTCGGTCATCTTGTTAAACAGCATATATCCTATAAGCCATTCATTGGCGCTAAGATCTTTTCTTTTTGCCTTCTGAGAAAGCATATCGGTCGGCTTATTCAATACGATCACATGCTCGTCTTCATAGACGATATCGGGATTACCGAAAGTGAGAAAAGCTTCTCTGTACTCTTCTATGAGCGGTGCGTTAGACGATCCCGAAAACATATCAAATGCATCGTCGGATATGTATGCTTTAATTACATCACCGACCGAAAGCATCTCCGAACCCGAAATCTTCATGTCATTCAGCACAAAATTCTTTTTGCGCATCATTTTGTAAAGAAAAGAGTTGGGAGCTTCTTTGAATATTCTCTTTAAATATTTAAACGACGTCTGTCCGGCGTCGCCTTTTTCGATAATAAACTCTTTCATTTTAAATCGCTACGCTTAATATATTCTCAAGCAAAAATGCATAATCCTTGCCGTCATCTTCCAAAGCGCTTAACTCTCTTGCTCTTTCGATAAACTTATCGGTATC
>JAILEQ010000008.1 GCA_024687305.1 Lachnospiraceae bacterium
CTTTTTGTATATCACGTAGCCTGCGAGTATCATTACGATGCTTAAGAGCACATATAAGATCGGCACGAATTCGTAAACGGTAAAGTATCGGCCAAGATGGACAAGACGGTACTCGTATACGAGGCGTGAAGAAATGACCGAGGGTGATATCCATTGGATTGCCTGGTTGAGGATGCGCTTCTCAAGGGGGATCGAGGTGGAAAGGGCGAAGATGCCTAAGGAGACGCCAATCACCAGGGCCATTGTTGCTATGCCGTTTCTTGTGACGTTTGACATAAGTAGGGAGAAGGCTGCCAGAAGAAGTGCAAATGCGATGAGCATTATAAGGATGACGCCTTCAAGTTTCCAAAGGGTCATGTTTTCGCTGGCCAACGGCCAGTATAACTGGACAGCGCTCTGCATGCCGGAAAAGCCCCATCTGAGTCCGGTGTAAGTTAAGAATCCGACTACTATTACGGTAATGCAGGCAAGGATATATGTGACTCCGGCCAGTATTTTGGCAAAGTACAGGCGGTCTGTGCCATTGATGGTGGCACGTATCATGGCGTCTGTTTTTCTTTGGGTCTCCATGGAGAAGATCATTGCGAGGCTTGTCGACACCAGTACTATGAGGTAGATTGAAAAATTGGTGGTGCCTTCAAGAACTCCGGCAGGAATCCAGTTACAATAAAAAGTAAAGGGGGGTGAAACGGCGGAGGCTTTTTGTTGCCAGAATTGCTTTTCGCCTTCCGTCAGTTTTTCTTCTTCCATCCCTTTGTCTATTTCCGAAAGTCTGATGTCATAAATGTCTGCGGGGGTAAATTCCGTGAAGCGTGTGCGGTAGCCGACGATATCGCGTATCCAGTTTCTGATATCGAGATATGCCCTGTGGTCTTCGAGCGTAAAGTCGCCGAGTTCATCGGTGTACGACATGGTTTCGGCTAAAAATTCCTCATCAAGGAGTCTTCCGTTGAATTCCGAATAGTATTTCAATTCCTCGGGTTCTATATTTCCCGCTATCTCGCTTTCGCCCTGTATGAAGGCCATTGCAAAGAAAATTGCGAAAGTGACCATCGCCACTTTGTTTTTCAGTATTTTTAATAATTCAAATTTGTATAAAGAAAAGAAACGTCCTTTTGTAGACATCTTTTAATCCTCCTGTTCAAACTCCTTAAGATAGAATTCTTCAAGACTTCCATCTTTTTCTTCCCACTTGCCCTGCCAGATTATCTGACCTTTTCGCATCATTACGATGTTTTCGGCAATGTGCTCTATATCCGATACTATATGTGTGGAAAGAAGAACTATCGAATCTTTTCCGAGCTCATTGATAAGATTTCTGAAACGGACTCTTTCTTTGGGATCGAGCCCGGCAGTGGGCTCATCGAGTATGAGTATCTCGGGACGATTGATCAATGCCTGTCCTATTCCGAGTCGCTGCTTCATGCCCCCGGAATACTTCTTTACCTTTTCTTTTGCCACTTCTTTAAGGCCTACAAGTTCCAGTATCTCGGTTGTTCTTTCTTTGGCAACCTTTTTATCCAATCCTTTAAGGGCGCAGAAATACATAAGAAAGTCTCTGCCGGTAAATTCGGGATAATATCCAAAATCCTGCGGAAGATATCCGAGCACATTTCTGTATTCTTCGCTTGTGACCAAATGGCCATCATATGTGATCTCACCGCTTGTGGGTGTAAGAATGCCGCACATCATTCGCATGAGTGTTGTCTTGCCCGCGCCGTTTGCGCCAAGCAGTCCGGTCACGCCTTTTCCAAGCGTAAGATTCATTCTGTCAACGGCGATCTTGCTGCCGTATTGCTTTGTTATCCTGTCAACTTTTAATTCCATGAAAATCTCTCCGTTTTAACTGTTTTATAAAATTCCGATATCTGCCATACTATCAATACCAAAGTCAATAATGTCCATACCCGTTTGTCGACCCGTGTCGCAAAAGACATGTTTACGACCGCATATCTTCCGATCGCTGCCACCAATACCGAAACAGGAAGGCAGAACCAGGCGTTCTCTCTTCCGAACTGCGTTCTTGCGATCATAAAACACAAAATGTTAGTGAGCGTAAAAGGAAGTAAAAGTCCGGTTCCGACAGAGATCGCATCGATTCCGATACCCATCGAAAAA
>JAILEQ010000009.1 GCA_024687305.1 Lachnospiraceae bacterium
CTTTTTGTATATCACGTAGCCTGCGAGTATCATTACGATGCTTAAGAGCACATATAAGATCGGCACGAATTCGTAAACGGTAAAGTATCGGCCAAGATGGACAAGACGGTACTCGTATACGAGGCGTGAAGAAATGACCGAAGGTGATATCCATTGGATTGCCTGGTTGAGGATGCGCTTCTCAACGGGAACCATGGTGGAAAGGGCGAATATACCGAAGCAGGCACCGATCACTATGGCCATGGTTGCTACGCCGTTTCTTGTGACGTTTGACATTAAAAGTGAAAAAGCTGCCAGAAGAAGTGCAAAGGCGATCAGCATAATAAGGATGATGCCTTCAAGCTTCCAAAGGGTCATGTTTTCGATCGCCAAGGGCCAGTATAACTGGACGACACCCTGCATGCCGATAAATCCCCATCTGAGTCCTACATAGCTAAGGAAGCCGGTCACTATTATGATGAGGCATGCGAGGATATAGCTGACACCTGCGAGTACTTTGGCAAAATACAGTTGTTTTGTGCCGTTGATGGTAGCACGTATCATAGGGTCTGTTTTTCTTTGGGTCTCCGAGGAGAAGATCATTGCCAGGCTTGTCGATATCAGTATTATCAGATAGATTGAAAAATTGGTGGTACCTTCCAAAACTCCGGAAGTTATCCAGTTGGAGTAAAAAGTAAAGGGTTCGGAAACGGCGGAAGCTTTTTTGCTCCAGAATTGTTTTTCGCCGTCCGTAAGCTTTTCTTCTTGGATTCCTTCGTTAATCGCTGACAGTCTGAGATCATAAATATCTGCTGCCGTAAATTCCGTGAATCTTGTTCGATAACCGACGATATCGCGTATCCAGTTCCTGATATCACGATATGCGCGGTGGTCTTCGAGCGTGAACTCGCCCAGTTCATCGGTATAGGACATGGTTTCCGCCAGCAGTTCTTCATCGAGTACGCTTCCGTTTAATGCACCGTAATATTGCAATTCATCCGGTGCAATATTTCCCGTTATCTCACCTTCGCCCTGGATAAATGCCAGCGCAAAGAAAATTACGAATGTGACCATCGCCACTTTGTTTTTAAGAATCTTTAATAATTCAAATTTGTATAAAGAAAAGAAACGTCCCTTTTTAGACATCTTTTAATCCTCCTGTGCAAACTCCTTAAGATAGAAATCTTCGAGACTTCCGTCTTTTTCACTCCAAGTTCCCTGCCAGATGATCTGACCTTTACGCATCATAACGATATTTTCGGCAATATGCTCTATATCAGACACTATATGCGTGGAAAGAAGAACTATAGACTCTTTTCCGAGCTCTTCGATAAGATTTCTGAAGCGTACTCTTTCTTTGGGATCGAGACCCGCTGTGGGCTCATCGAGTATGAGTATCTCGGGACGATTGATCAATGCCTGTCCTATTCCAAGTCGCTGCTTCATACCGCCTGAATATTTCTTTATCTTTTCTTTGGCAACTTCTTTAAGGCCGACCAGTTCCAGTATTTCAGCCGTTCTTTCTTTGGCCGCCTTTTTATCGAGTCCTTTAAGAGCGCTGAAATACATAAGAAAATCTTTGCCGGTAAATTCCGGATAGTATCCGAAATCCTGCGGAAGATATCCAAGCACATTCCTGTATTCTTCGCTTGTGACCGAATTGCCGTCGTAAGTGATCTCACCGCTTGTGGGAGTAAGGATGCCGCACATCATTCGCATGAGTGTTGTCTTTCCCGCTCCGTTTGCACCGAGAAGTCCCGTTACACCTTTATTAAGCGTAAGATTCATTCTGTCAACGGCAATCTTGCTGCCGTATTGTTTTGTGATCCTGTCAACTTTTAATTCCATGAAAATCTCTCCGTTTTAACTGTTTTATAAAATTCCGATATCTGCCATACTATCAATACCAAAGTCAATAATGACCATACCCGTTTGTCGACCCGTGTCGCAAAAGACATGTTTACGACCGCATATCTTCCGATCGCTGCCACCAATACTGAAACAGGAAGGCAGAACCAGGCGTTCTCTCTTCCGAACTGCGTTCTTGCGATCATAAAACACAAAATGTTAGTGAGCGTAAAAGGAAGTAAAAGTCCGGTTCCGACAGAGATCGCATCGATTCCGATACCCATCGAAAAA
>JAILEQ010000136.1 GCA_024687305.1 Lachnospiraceae bacterium
CCCATAAAAATTATCCTTCCGTCAACATGAGAATGGAAAGTAACTCCTTCTTCTTTTATCTTGCGAAGACCGGCCAGGGAGAATACCTGAAATCCGCCCGAATCTGTAAGAATAGGCTTTTCCCAGTTCATAAACTTATGAAGACCGCCGAGCTCTTTGATCAGCTTATCTCCGGGTCTTACATGTAAATGGTAGGTATTGGAAAGTTCTATCTGTGTACCGATCTCATAGAGATCTTTTGTTGCAACAGCGCCTTTTATTGCGGCAACAGTTCCGACATTCATAAACACCGGTGTCTCAACGACTCCGTGAACGGTCGTAAATCTTGCTCTTTTTGCATTTCCTTCTGTTTTTAATATCTCGTACATCAAAGTCTCACTTTCAAAAAAAGGCTTCAAGGTTCGACCGCCTTGAAGCCAAAACTTTTTCTTTGTGCCTGATTTTATAATCCTTCGATAAATTCCTCGAGAGTAATATCGTTATCCATGATATAGGTGGCTGCTTCGATACCCACATATCTGAAATGCCACGGCTCATACTCGATACTTGTGATATCTTCTTTACCTCTTGGATATCTTAAGATAAATCCGTATTCTTTGGAATGTTCTTTGAGCCATTTGCCGGCTTTGGTATCGCCAAACTCGTAATCAAGAGTCGAATGCGATCCCGTAACGATATCAAAAGCCATACCAAGCTGATGCTCCGAGGCGCCGGGAACGGTAACCTTCTGGCTTGAAAGCTTATAAGCCTCAAGGTACGAATATCCTTTGCCCATATAAAGATTTATCTTTCTTTCAAACAATCTCGTCTGAAGAGCATAATCACGATAAGGAGAACATACTATAAGGTCAACTCCGTCTTCCTTGGCTCCCGAAAGCATGTCGGTAAGCGGTTCCAGGACTCTCATGTCGCACTTCATTGACCCGGTTATGGTAGTGAGTTCAAACTCATAATCATCGGGAACGGGATGGGTTTTGTTTACGAGAATAAGATTCCATGCATTCTTGTCAAAAGAACTCTCGGCCTCTTTACCGTTAACGGTATCGATATCGGAATCGTTCAAAAAATCATCGAGCGTAAATGTATCGATATTTTCTGTGCTTGTAAGATCGGACTGGTCGACCTGATCGATCAGATCACTGTCTTCGATCCATTCTTCGGTCTTATACGCTTTGCTTTCGATCTCAGCAACTTCGGTATCTATATTTTCGGTAATATTTGCCGAATCATCTTTTGCATTAAGATATATTTCATTGTCACCCGACTTATCGGGGAATCCGAAACTTGAACTCATAAAAAAGAAAACGAGAGCAAGCAAAATAGAGATATATCTTTTTCCATTCTTAAAGAAATACTGATTAAGACTGTACACACCCAAAACAATGAATGCGATAAAATATATCAGCGGAGTAAGAACCTTATGCTTTTTTGATGCTCCTGCTGCCTTTCTGACAACCTTCTCTTTGAACGTTACGTTCAAATCGTTTTCCTCTACCTGTTCAATATTCATACCCTTCCACCCTAAGATTAATCTTACCATAACATGTATTTAAGTAAAGTTAATATTGAACAAAAAATATTAATTTTTTCAGTATGGTTTTTATATTTTTTTAAATGTGTTATCATGTATCAAATCAGGAAACGAAAGGAAAACCCAAAATGAGCGGTTCTATATTCGGAAATACATTAAAAGTAATGACATACGGAGAATCTCACGGTCCTGCGATCGGATGTGTTATCGATAACGTTCCATCCGGGATCGATCTTACCGAAGAAGATTTCGTATACTATATGGATAAAAGAAAACCTCAAAGAAACACTGACACTCCCCGCAAAGAATCGGATACCGTAAAGATAATGTCGGGAGTCTTTGATGGAAAAACGACCGGTACTCCCATCGCGCTTATGATCGTAAATGAAAACGTACACTCATCGGATTACGATAACATAAAAGAACTCTACAGACCAGGTCATGCAGATTATTCTTTTGACGCCAAATTCGGCATCAGAGACCATCGCGGCGGCGGACGTTCCTCAGGTCGTGAAACAGCCGTACGTGTTGCTGCCGGAGTCATCGCTAGAAAGATCACAGAACGCATCGGCATAAGCATCACATCCGAATATTCTCCCATTCCCGACATTCCGGAACTCGATTCAATGGGCGGAACCGTTAAGGTCACCGCAAAAAACGTTCCTGCCGGACTGGGTGAACCCGTTTTTTGCAAACTAGACGCAGAACTTGCCAAATCCTTCATGTCCGTCGGCGCAGTCAAGGCCGTCGAGATCGGTGACGGTACCAAAGTATCTTCCGCGCTTGGAAGCACTAACAACGACGAATTTATAAACAACAACGGTTTGATCACCACAAAAACCAATCATGCCGGAGGCATACTCGGCGGCATATCAAACGGCAATGACATCATCATCACCGCTTCGATCAAACCCGTACCGTCTATATTGCTTCCCCAGAAAACCGTGGACAAGAACGGCAACGCATGCGAAATGAAGATCAAGGGTCGCCACGACAAATA
>JAILEQ010000015.1 GCA_024687305.1 Lachnospiraceae bacterium
AAGTGAAGCGGGAAACAAGGATTTGGCTCACACATATATGAACGAGTTTTACTTTGAGTCGGCCGCAATGATACTTACGCTGATCACTGTCGGAAAACTGCTTGAGTCGATCTCCAAAGGCAGGACGACCGATGCCTTAAAAGGTCTCATGAAACTTACACCGAAAACGGCAGTCATATTAAAGGACGGTATCGAGACCGAAGTGAACATTGATGCCGTAAAACCCGGTGACTTATTTGTGATCCGCGCCGGGAACAACATTCCCGTTGACGGTACGGTACATAAGGGGAGCGGATCGGTCAATGAAGCCGCCATCACGGGTGAGAGCATCCCTGTAGATAAAAAAGAAGGCGACATCGTCACATCCGCAACGACATGCGAGAACGGATATCTGATATGCGAAGCGACAAGAGTCGGAAAAGATACCACTCTTTCACAGATAATAAAGATGGTGAGCGATGCGGCGACCACCAAAGCTCCGATCGCAAAGATAGCCGATAAAGTATCGGGCATATTTGTTCCCACGGTGATCGGGATAGCTTTGATCACTTTGATCGCATGGATGATAGCCGGATACGGATTTACTTCTTCTCTTCCGAAAGCCATATGCGTACTTGTGATAAGCTGCCCTTGTGCTTTGGGCCTGGCCACCCCTGTGGCGATCATGGTCGGCAACGGAGTTGGTGCAAAAAACGGCATACTGTTTAAGACAGCTGCTTCTTTGGAAGAAACCGGTAAAGTAAAGGTGATCGCACTCGATAAGACCGGAACGGTCACGAAGGGTGAACCCGTCGTTACCGGGATTTACCCGGCAAACGGGACCGAAGAAAACGCTCTTCTAAAGACCGCCTTCTCGCTCGAAGAGAAATCCGAACATCCTCTTGCAAAGGCGGTCAGTGCTTACGTAAAAGGGCTATCGCTTGAGCCTTACGATGTCAAAGATGTCGACATCTTGCCCGGCAACGGATTAACCGGAATGGTCAACAATGTTAAAACATACGCCGGAAACAAAGAATTCATAGAGAGTAAAGTCTCTTTGTCAGATGATACGGTTATCCTTTTTAACGAACTCTCGGGCAAAGGCGAAACTCCTCTGTTCTTTTCCAAAGAAGGCGAGTTTCTCGGCATCATCTCAGTAGCCGATGTCATAAAAGAAGACACTCCTTCTGCAATAAGAGCTCTTAAAGATATGGGACTTAAGATCGTAATGCTTACGGGAGACAATGAAAAGACCGCTGCCGCCATAGCTGGAAAAGCCGGCATAGATGAAGTCACCGCTTCGGTAAAACCCGGCGAAAAAGAAGCCGTTATAAACAGACTTAAAGAATTCGGAAAAGTAGCGATGGTAGGTGACGGGATAAACGACGCACCCGCACTCACAAGCGCCGATATCGGTATAGCGATCGGTGCCGGAAGCGACATTGCGATAGATGCCGCAGACGTTGTCCTCGTAAAGAGCAGGTTAAGCGATGTTGTATCTGCCGTTAAGTTAAGCCGTGCAACTCTCAGGAACATACATGAGAATCTCTTCTGGGCATTCTTTTACAACGTAATATGCATACCGCTTGCCGCAGGAGCATATACAAAAGCGTTCGGCATTTCGTTAAATCCTATGATCGGTGCCGCCGCGATGAGCCTTTCGAGCTTCTGCGTAGTTATGAACGCATTGAGATTAAATCTTGTTAAGCTTAATAAAAACGAAACTGACAATATTGCACCGTCCGCAAAGACGATACAAAAATCTAAGGAGGAAAATAACATGAAGATATCGGTAAAAGGTATGATGTGCGCACACTGCGAAGCGCATGTAAAGAAAGCACTTGAAGCTTTGGCGGGTGTCGAAAGCGCTACCGCATCACACGAAGATGGTCTCGTAACGCTCACGCTTAACGGAGAAGTAAGCGAAGAAGAGATCAAAAAAGCCGTTGAGGACGCAGGTTACGAATACGCAGGTATAGTTTAAGTAATACGCTTACAAAATACGAAAACATATCAAAAGCCACCGAATATGATGTCGGTGGCTTTTTACGTAAGTCTATATCTGCTTTCTTACAACTTTGTATTCGTTATCTTCAGAATAATAAGGGCATTGGAACCGCGAATCGGCCATCAGTCTTCCGTAGTCGTCTTCGTCCATGTTCACCATGCACTCGTAGCAGTCGTACTCTTCATCGTATATGTAATTTGAACAGCTGTCACAATCTCCGAAGCCTGCCATGATCCGCCTTTCCGCCTTATGACCGCAGAGGTCAAAGACTATCCTTTACTCTTTTTCTTAAATATGATCGACCTGAACAGTATGATGTTCATCACCGCAAAGAATGCTATAAGTATGATGAGCGTCATCAAAGGCTTTACCGGCGCCATAGTAGCCAAAAGCATCATCGGGAAACCGAATACGATAGCCGGGAAGTTCTGATATACCATATTGTCTGCCGCGGGAGTCTTGAACTCTCCGTCGATCTCTCTTAAAAGAATGGTTCCTGTACTTGCCGTTCCGGTAAGCATACCGTACATCATCAAAAACTGTTCTTCATAATATTCCGAAAACAGTTTTTTTGCAACAAATCTCTCGTAAAGGAATGTTGAACCCATACCCACTATCGCAAGTATGATTATTATTCCCCAGTAGTCTTCCAACAGTCCGAGGCTTATGGCCGCAATTCCCGCAACTACCATCACGTCGAAGAAGAAGTTGCTCACTCGCGTCATAAGGAAGTTATTTATGTATTCGTGATGCATCATTTTTGTCTTTTTAAAACCCGATATGAAGACTTTTACTATCGTAGCGGCCAGAACACCTATAAGGAAGTTAAAACCGAAGATAACGTTCTTCATACCCGGAAGCAGCATTCCCAGAACATACATTATCCCATAAGCCAGTATGTAAGCGAATATCACAAGTCCGACCTGGATAGTCATCTTATCGATACTCTCCTGCATGGGGATCTCGTTTTCTTTTTGTATATCTTCCGCAGTATATCTCTCGCGCTTTTCGCTGGATATCTTAAGCGTTCCGCGTTTTCTTTTGACATTAAGATAAATGACACCGCCGATGCTTGCACTCAGAAATCCCAATGCCGCGATCGTAAGGCCGAAGCTTTTTCCGCCCACAAACCCAAACTGGGTTTCGTAGATCGTTCCGTAGTTCATTGCCTGGCCGGTTCCCTGACCGTAACCGAAAGGAAGCAATATGCCTGCAGGTCCAAAGAAACCGGAAACGATCTTTGCCGCTATCATAGTGATCGCCAGACCGAGTATTCCCTGCATGAGATAAGTTGAAACCGTAGTGACACCGGTGTTGAATATCTCGGTAGAACGCTTCTTGCCAAGTTTTCCGCTTGAAGATTTAAACGTTGAAGCGATAAACCCAAGCGCCAGACAATGATAAGTGATTATCTCGAGTGCCGCGAGACCGTTTCCGCCAAACAGTTCCGTATTGAACAATTCCGCTCCCGTGACCGCCCGGTAGATCTCGGAGACCACCAAAAGTATCAATCCTCCTATAACCGAAGTAGGTATGAGTGACTCTCTGAGCCCCGGTGTCATTCTTTTGATCGCATGCCCAAGCAGCATGCTTCCAAGTAACGCACCTGCGAGCACAACGCATCCCCACACGTTAAATTCCCAAAAATTTGTCATCGTCTTCTCCTTTAACAATATTTTTGTATCTGTAACAGAAGTTTAAGTATTTAAGCGCGTTAAAACGCTTTGAACCTCTGATCTGGAATAATCCGTCCTTTGTCTCAACATTAAGCTTGTTTCGCCCCATGCATGCTATGCCGGCGATCTCGTCAAATCTGATCGTTTTCGCAGTACCACCCGAAAAGCTCAATTCGATCCTGTCACCGTACATATCCGATCTGACTGCTCTATCAAGCGTTACTTTTCTTTTGTACGGTATTACTTTGTATATACTTATCATATCTTCGTAAACAGGCTTATCCGTAAGAAGTGTTAAGTCCGTTTGGTTTACATAATTGTTCTGATATTCATACCAGTCCGCCACAAATCTGTACGGAAAGTCAAACCCCACTCCTTCCAAAGAAGTGTCCTCTTTATATCTTATCTCTTTGTTGCATGTATTGCATCTGATAACATTTCTGTTACTTTCAAAGGTCGTAAAACCGCAATCGGGACATACGTACATCGCTCGTTCCAAAAACTCGGCCTTTTTTGCATGTTTATATAAATGATCCGTATTCGCTTCATCCGTATATAGCGTGTTCTTAATGCTCTCATACAGTTCATCGTCCGACAGCGAAAGATATTCGCTTGGCTTAATGACTTTAGCTATGCGGCAGTCAAGGCGGCCTTTTCTCACAACATCACTCCACCTTGGCTGTACGCCGTAACCGCCTTCGATCTTAAACAATACAATGTCGATCTTCAGCTTTTTTATCAAAGAGACGATCGAATCCTTCATATGAACGGTCCGCCCGCTGTATGTGCGGTTTCCCTCGGGCGCTATGGCGATCGAATTGCCCTCTTTTACCACCGTCAGTATATTTTTTAACGCTTTAATGTCCGTTGAATGTTTTTTGATGGGAATGGGAGCTACAAGAAAGCTTAATGCTTTTGAGAGAAATCCGAGAGAAAAGATGTCCTCGGTCGCCACAAAATAGATGGGTCTGGCAAAGGAAAGCGCTACAAAGAACTGATC
>JAILEQ010000017.1 GCA_024687305.1 Lachnospiraceae bacterium
TCGAGGAAATTGTTATGAGCTACACTTGCAAGCCATTGTATCTCTCCTCTTGCATTCACGTCCTTTTGATCTTTTAACAGCCTGTCGGCATTAACAAGAAGTGCTCTGATCGCTCCTTCGATAAGGTAATCTGTCGTATCGGAATACTTTTCGTCTGAAAAATATCTTTCAAGAAGATGTGAGAGCACATCCGCTACACCTACAAATGTCTGATATGCCGGAAGTCCTATCGTGAATTTCGGATTCATGATGGCAAACTTCGGAATTATCCTGTCATCCTCGAAGCCGAGCTTCCACTCGCCGCTTGAAAGGATCGCCGCATTTGATGTTTCCGATCCGCTGGATGCCGTCGTAGCGATTACTCCGATCGGCAAAACTTCTTTTGGTGATACACCTTTTTCAAAGAAATCCCAGGGATCGCCTTCATACGGAATACCAAGCGCGACCGCTTTTGCCGTATCGATCGAGCTTCCGCCTCCGACTGCGAGGACGAAATCAACATTCCGCTGTTTCCCCTGTTTTACAAGTTCTCTCACAAGTTCGATATCGGGATTGGGAACCACATTTCCGTTTTCACTAAACTCAATGTCAAGTTCCTTTACCGCATCTTCGATCACAGAATAGATACCCAGTGTCTTTATGAAATCTCCGCTGTAAACCAGCAAAAGCGATCTTACTTCGTATGCCTTTAAGAGATCTTTTATTTTCTTTTCACTGTCCTCGCCGAATACTATCTTGGCGGGATTGTAATATTCAAATCCGATCACGGTTTCTTCCTCCGTATCAGTGAAGCGGTACTACCGCTCCGTCATATGTATCGTTTATGTACTTTGCAATCTCTGCACCGCTTAAAACTTCAACGAGAGTCTTAAGTGCGGGATCGTCTGCCTTTTCGGGTAAAGTGGCAATGATGTTACCGTATGTTTTAGCTGCAAGGCCGTCGTTTGCTTCAACCGCAAGTGCTCCGCTTACGTGAAGTCCTCCTTCGATTGCGTAGTTACCGTTGATGACTGCTATATCCACATCGGGAAGTGCTGCAACAAGCTGCTCGGGTGCAAGTTCTTTAAACTGAATGCCCTTAGGATTGTCAATGATGTCTTCTACCGTTGCGGTGATACCTGCATCTTCCTTAAGTGTAAGAATGCCTTCCTGTGCAAGCAAAAGAAGTGCTCTTGCCTCGTTTGTCACATTGTTGGGAACCGCTACGAGTGCGCCGTCGGGCAACTGTGAAAGATCGGTCGTTCTTCCCGCATATATGCCGAAAGGCTCGTAATGAATCGCTCCGATCGAAACAAGGTCCGAACCGTTTTCTTTGTTAAACTGCTCAAGATAAGGAACATGCTGGAAATAGTTTGCATCAAGGCTTCCTTCGATAACACCGGTGTTGGGTGTGATGGAATCTTCCAGTTTTACGATCTCAAGAGTTATGCCTTTGTCTGCGAGTAAAGGCTTTGCCTTCTCAAGTATCTCAGAGTGAGGTGTGATGTTGGCACCGACTTTTATTACTGTGTTGTCTGCGGCTTTGGTCTCTTTACTTCCGCAAGCCGCTACGGAAAATGCAAGTGCGAGCGATAATGCGATCGCTGCAATCTTTTTAATGTTCTTTTTCATAATTTTATCTCCCTTGGTATATTTATTTTCCCCTGTATAGTTTTTCTTCTACGACAAAGAAGTTTTACTTCCTTGTTTTCTTGGATATCAGATTTCCGCCCTCCTGGATCACCATTACCATGATCACGAGCAATGTGACCGTGGTCCAGAGTACGTCTTTTTGATATCTGTAGTATCCGTACTGTAAAGCTATGGCTCCCAGTCCGCCGCCTCCGATGACACCGGCCATTGCCGAGTAACCGAGTACGGTTGCGATGTTTATCGCTCCTCCGAAAAGGAGTGAAGGAGTCGCTTCCGGTAATATGAAATGAATGATAATGTATAAGGGGGAAGCCCCCATGGAGGCCGCCGCCTCAATAATCCCCGGTGAAACTTCATTCAATGAGGATTCAACCATTCTTGCGACGATCGGTATCGCTCCTATCGTAAGCGGTACTATCGAAGCCGTCGTTCCTATCGACGATCCGGTCACAAATCGTGTGAACGGAATGAGAAGTACCAGTAATATAAGAAACGGTAAGGATCTGCATATGTTTACGATCAGCCCTACAACAAAGTTGACAGGCTTATTTGAGAGGATCCGTCCTTTATCCGTTGCATATAATAAGATACCTATCGGAAGTCCGGCTATGTATGCGAAGATCGATGCGAAAAAGGTCATTTGAAGAGTTTCGATTATTCCGGTTTTGATCGCTTCGACGATGTATTCACTCATGCCCTTTCCACCTCCTGCACACTCAGTCCGCTGCTTTTAAAGAAGTCTATTACAGTCTCCTGATCTTCTTTATTTTCCGGAAGTTCCATGACCATCTGTCCGTATCCGACTCCGCCTACACTTTTTGTATTGGCACAAAGAATGTTCACTTTCTTTCCCGTTTTTTCAACAAGATCGGCTATGAAAGGCCGCCCGGCCGACAATCCGTCGAATGCGACTCTTATCAGACGGGAATCGGGTGATGACGGATCGAAAGGATTGCTTGGAAATACAAGTCTCTTTGCGGATTCGGATGTCGGATTTCTGAATATCTCTTTTACTTCTCCGACTTCCGCCAGATTACCCTCGTCGATTATCGCAACCCTGTCGCATATCTTTTCGACTACAGACATCTCGTGAGTGATTATCACGATCGTGAGGTTTCTTGTTTCGTTGATCTCCTTTAACAGATCCAGTATCTCTCCGGTGATCTTCGGATCGAGCGCGCTTGTGGCTTCGTCACACAGTAACACTTTCGGATCGGACGCGAGCGCTCTTGCTATGGCAACTCTCTGCTTTTGTCCGCCTGACAGTCTCGATGGAAACTGATGTTTCTTTTCTTCGAGACCCACTACCTTTAACATCTCGAGCGCTTTCTTTTTCCGATCAAGCCTTGATACTCCGGCGATCTTAAGAGGCTGCATTACATTGCTTAATACGCTTCGCTGTGAAAGAAGGTTAAAGCTTTGAAAGATCATCGCTATCTGACGTCTTACCTTGCGGATCTCGGAGGGTTTCAATTCCGAGAGATTTTTCCCGTAAAAACTGACCGAGCCTTCGCTTACATCCTCAAGACGGTTAAGAGTTCTTACAAGTGTTGATTTTCCGGCGCCACTCATTCCGATTATTCCAAAGATCTCGCCTTCGGTTATCGAAAGATTGATGTTTTTTAATGCCGTGAACTCTGTCTTGTCGTTTCTATATACTTTTGTTACATTTTCCAGGCGAAAGATCTCTGCCATGACAAAACTCCGAATCTTTTTTAATCAAACAGCCCTTTGCTCAAATATCTGTCGCCTCGATCGGGGAAAACCACCACGATGTTTCCGCTTTCGATCTCGTCGGAGAGTTTCAGTGCTGCCGCAAGTGCCGCTCCGGATGAGGAGCCTGCAAGTATTCCTTCCTTGGCCGCAAGTGCTCTTGAAGCTTCGAATGCTTCGCTGTCAGTCACTTTGATGACCTTGTCCACAAGTGTTATGTCCATGGTATCCGCTATGAAATCGTTTCCTATGCCTTCGATGTCATAGTCGGCATGCTCGCCGCCGCCGATAACCGAACCGACGGGATCGGCCAACACACCTGTGATGTTTTTATTCTGTTCTTTAAGATATTTGACTATTCCCGAGAACGTTCCGCCGCTTCCGGCTCCGGCTACGAGATAATCGATCTTTCCGTCCGTTTGTCTATATATCTCGGGTCCGGTGGTTTCGTAGTGAGCCAAAGGATTGGCGGGATTTCTGAATTGCTTAAGGCTTATCGCCCCGGGTGTTTTATCTATGATCTCCTGCGCTTTTCTTTCCGCTCCGAGCATTCCTTCTTCTCTGCTTGTATGGATTATTTCGGCTCCAAGCGCTTTCATGATCTTTTGTTTTTCTATCGAGAACTTTTCGGGAACCGTAAATATTACTCTGTATCCTTTGTTAAGTGCCGCTATGGCGATACCTATTCCGGTATTTCCCGCAGTTGCTTCGACTATCGTGCCTCCGGGCTTAAGGATTCCCCTTTCTTCGGCATCCTTAAGCATGTATACTCCCACACGATCTTTTACGCTTCCCGCCGGATTCATAAGCTCCAGCTTTGCGTATAATCCGACGCTTTCCTTAACTCCCAAGTGGTTAAGTTTAAGTATCGGTGTTGAACCTATCAATTCCTGAATGCTCATATATACATCCATGGCTAAATCTCCTTATTTTGCTGAACTTTCTATTGCCTGTTTCAAATCGTCAATAAGATCGTCCACGTTTTCGATCCCTACCGACAAACGAATGAGTTCGTCTACGATTCCGACCTTTTTTCGTATGTCAGCGGGAATGGCCGCGTGTGTCATACTTGCCGGATGACAGACTAAAGATTCAACACCGCCGAGACTTTCTGCCAAAGTCACGAGCTTTAGAGATTTAAAAAATTTGCGGTAATCATATTTTTCTTTAAGTACGAAAGAGATCATCGCTCCGGCGCCGTCAGCCTGTTTTTTCTGAACTTCGTATCCGGGATCTGATTTAAGTCCGGGATAATAAACTTTGCTCACATAACCGCTTTCTTCGAGCCATTCGGCGATCTTTCCGGCGTTGGAAACATGTCTGTCCATTCTTACTCCGAGAGTTTTGATACCTCTTATCACCAGGAAACTGTCCCAGGGAGCAAGTACTCCGCCAATGGCATTTTGCAGATAGTAAAGTCTGTCTGCGAGTTCTTTGTCATTGACCGCAACAAGACCGGATATAGTATCGCTGTGACCGCCGAGATATTTTGTACCGCTGTGGATGACTATGTCGGCTCCGAGCAGAAGCGGTCTTTGCAGATAAGGTGTAAGAAAAGTATTGTCCACTATCAGCAATTTGTTATATTTCTTTGATATCTTTGCCACTTCGGCTATGTCCGTCACGGTAAGCAAAGGATTGGCGGGACTTTCCACGTATATCGCCTTTACGTCATCGTCTATCGCACTTTCCACGCTTGAAAGATCCGATGTGTTCACGATCTTATAAGTGATCCCGAAATTCTTGAAAACATTGTCGAGTATTCTGAACGTTCCGCCGTAAATGTTGTCGGATACTATAAGCTTGTCTCCCGATCTAAACAAAGAGAGAACGGTGTTTATTGCTGCAAGTCCCGAAGCAAAAGCGAAACCGTATTTACCCCCTTCAAGGTCGGCTATAAGTTTTTCGAGTGCGTCTCTGGTGGGATTACCCGTTCTTGAATATTCCCAGCCTCTGTTTTCTCCGAGTCCGTCCTGCTTGTAGGTGGAGGTTTGGTACACCGGAACGGCAACCGCTCCGGTGGTAACGTCTCCGTCTGTTCCTCCGTGTATAAGCAGTGAATCAATCTTTAAACTCATATTGTTCACTCTGCCCTTCCAAACTAAATTGCACTAAAACCGTTCTCAAGGTCAGCGATGATATCGTCAATATTCTCAGTTCCTATAGAAAGACGGATCGTGCTTTCTTTGATGTTCTGGTCAAGAAGTTCAGCCTCGGTCAACTGCGAATGAGTAGTTGATGCGGGATGGATCACAAGACTCTTAACATCGGCAACGTTTGCCAGAAGTGAGAATATCTTTAAGTTGTCAATGAACTTCCATGCTTCTTCACGTCCGCCCTTGATCTCGAATGTGAATATCGATGCTCCTCCGTTGGGGAAGTATCTGTTGTAGAGTTCGTGATCGGGGTGATCCTTAAGCGAAGGATGGTTTACCTTTGCTACCTTCGGATGATTGCTTAAGAATTCAACCACCTTCTTGGTATTCTCAGCATGTCTTTCAAGTCTTAATGAAAGAGTTTCGATACCCTGTAAAAGAAGGAATGCGCTGAAAGGAGCAAGTGTTGCACCGGTATCTCTTAAAAGGATCGCTCTGATATAAGTTACGAATGCTGCGGGGCCTGCCACGTCTGCAAATGAAACTCCGTGGTAGCTGGGGTTGGCGGATGCGATGTTCGGATACTTTCCGCTTGCCTTCCAGTCAAACTTTCCTGACTCAACGATGATGCCGCCGAGTGTTGTTCCGTGTCCGCCGATGAACTTTGTTGCGGAGTGAACAACTATGTCCGCACCGTGCTCGAAAGGTCTGATAAGGAAAGGTGTTCCGAAGGTGTTGTCAACTACAACGGGAAGTCCGTGCTTGTGTGCCAAAGCCGATATAGCGTCGATATCCGGGATATCGCTGTTGGGGTTACCGAGAGTTTCGAGGTAGATCGCTCTTGTGTTGTCTTTGATGGCAGCTTCAACTTCGCTTAAGTTGTGTGCATCTACGAATGTTGTCTCGATACCGTATTGCGGAAGTGTGTGAGAAAGAAGGTTGTAGCTGCCGCCGTAGATCGTCTTCTGTGCTACGATGTGTCCGCCGTTTGCTGCAAGTGCTTCTATTGTGTAAGAGATCGCTGCCGCTCCGGATGCAAGAGCAAGTGCTGCGCTGCCGCCCTCAAGTGCTGCGATCCTCTTTTCAAGTACGTCTTGTGTGGTGTTTGTAAGTCTTCCGTAGATGTTACCTGCATCTGCAAGACCGAAGCGGTCTGCCGCATGCTTGCTGTTATGGAAAACATATGATGTTGTCTGGTAGATCGGAACCGCTCTTGAATCGGTTGCGGGGTCTGCCTGTTCCTGTCCTACGTGTAACTGTAATGTCTCAAATTTGTATGTGCTCATTGTTTTAATCTCCTTTAATATGTGTTTGTGTTTTTTTGATGTTTTGGTGTTGTGTTTTTCAATAAAAAAACCGGGGTCTTATGAACTCCCGGACAAAATGGCTTCGATGTATATTACTGAGTATGGATCAACATCGTTCTTTATTCGAAGATACGGATAACGATCCGAACGCTTCGGCCATCTTCACTGTCCGGGAGAAAAGCATTCGACAACACATGACTTTGTTCTGCTCATATAACATTTTGTTTCTCATCATCATTACCTCCTTCGTTTAAGTTGAGTTAAGCATACCATCACGTTAACGGTTTGAAAATTCAATAGATTCTATCGTCTGTGATAAACGTTGTTTATCACTGTGAGGGGTGAAAAAAAGCGCCATCCGTTTAGGACGGCGCTTATCGCTTTATATCTCTTTAAATTTTAGAAGCTCTTCAACATACGCTTTACCGTATTCGGAAAGCAGGCTTCCCTTTCTGGTTATATAACCTATCGTGAGCGGATCTTCTTCTTTTAACTTAATGGAAACAAGACCTTTTAAAACTGCATCGTCACCGGAGAGCATTCCGGAACCTATCGAATATCCGCCAAGCTCCGCGATCATCTCCATCGTGGTGGCTCTGTCGTCTGACTTGATCATCTTTTTGAAATCATAGTCCGCCAGCGCTTCTTCGTTTAAATAGAAGTTGCTGTCGGCACTTTGGTCGAACGAGATGCAAGGATAGTCGGAAAGCTCTTCTATGGAGATTTCTTTTCTTTTTGCAAATTTGTGGTCTTTCCATACATAAATGTAGGTCTCTCTTATCATAAGAGAAGTAAAATCAAGAAGATACTCTTTGAAAAGCTTCTTTATAAGGTCTTCTCCGTGCGAAGAAAACGATACAATACCAACCTCGCTTTTCATACTCCTTACGTCTTCGAGCACTTCGATCGTTTTGGTCTCGTGGATCGAAAAGATGTATTTCTCCGGATCGGCCTTTTTGATAACCCGGTTAAAAGCCTTTATCGCGAAATTGTAATGCTGGGTCGATACGGAAAATCTTTCCTTGTCGCTGTCCTTTGAAAGATACCTGTCTTCGAGTATCTCGTACTGACCGACGGCTTTCTTTGCATAGGTAACAAACTCTCTTCCCTCATCGGTCAATGTGATACCTTTGTTGGTACGATCGAATATGAGTATCCCGAGTTCATCTTCAAGTTCTCTTATGCTCGCCGAGAGTGCAGGCTGTGAAACATACAGTTTGGTCGCCGCTTCGCGCATGGAAGAAGATTGAGCGATCTCCAGCACGTATTTGATCTGAGTAATGTTCATACCTCTCATCCTTTCGATTGAAATTTGCGATAAGTAAAACTTATCATTATAATTCTTCATATTCGAAAGGATGTCAAGAATTTTTTAGCTCGCTATATCTCTTTTGTTGTACCAAAAGAAGCTGAATGCCACGCAAAGTATCGTTACCGCCGCAGAAAGCACTATGCCCGATACCAATATGTCTTTACCCGAGAATATGTCCGATGCGTTGGCGAATGAATAAGGGCCCACAAACAAAGCGTCTTTAAGATCGGGTACGACTCTTCCCATTACATCATATATGTACAAGAACAAAGCGATCCCTATCCCAAGACCCATTCTGTTCTTTCCCGATAATGACGAGACAGCAAAACATATCCCTGCGATCTCGAGATTCATAAGTAACTGCATGCCCATAAAAGTCAGAAGGTACTTTGTGGGAACATCTTCGCCCAAAGCCACAAATCCGATCGCGTACAATACTGTACAGATCACGGTAAAAAGAAAAAGCATCATAACAATACATATTCCCTTGGCTGCCACAACATTGCTTCTGGTGACGGGAAGCGAAAGAAGAAATTCACCGGAATGTCCTTCTTCTTCCTTTGATATGATACCTATCGCAAGTATGGCTGCGAACATGGCGCTTCCCAAACCGTGAACCGTTCCGACTTCGGTAGCGAAGAACCCTTCTATAGTGGCAACGCTCAATGTGCTCATACCGAACGCGTCCGAGAAAGCTCCCATGTTTGAAAAAGCATCCGCCATGGATTGCATTTCTCCTTCCATGGACTTATATAAAAGGATACATGCAAGTCCCATAAGTCCCACCGTCAATGTCCATATGATGAAACTCTTTAAGTTGTTTTGTATCTCTTTAAGGAAAATAGTCTTCATTATCTGTCCTCCTCATCATCATAGAAACTAAGGAACGTATCGTCGTCGATCTTGGGACTGTCCAGCATCGTAAGCCTTCCCTCCCGCATGATCGCAGCGTTCTTACAATATTTGTTCACTTCCGACAAAACATGGGTAGAAAGCAGACACGTAGCTCCTTCATCAACATACTCGTTTATGAGCTCAAAGAAGTGTTTTTGCATCAAAGGATCGAGTCCTCCGGTAGGCTCATCGAATATAAAGAGCTTCGGTCTGTGCTGCATGGCACAAACGATGCTCACTTTCTTTCTGTTACCGAGCGAAAGCTCTTTTATCTTCTTGTTTGTGTCAACTTTTAATCTTTCGCATATCTTTGCTGCTTCTTTGCTGCAATCAAGCCCTCTTACATCGGCCGCATATCGGATCACATCGCTTACCTTCATCGAATTGTAAAACCAGGCTTCCGAGGGCATATATCCCACATTTTTAAGTATCTCCACGTGGTCTTTTACGCTGTCCAGACCAAGTATATTTATCTCTCCTTCGTCAAATTTCAAAAATCCCAGCATGGAGCGGATGGTTGTAGATTTGCCTGCTCCGTTGGGTCCCAGAAATCCGAAGATATCTCCCTGTGAGATCTTAAGAGATACGTCGATCACTCCTCTGTTCTTTCCGTAGTTTTTTGTAAGATGGTTTATTTCGATCACGTTGTTCATACCGTTTCCTCCTTGCTTATAAGATACAAATAGCAGAAAAAAAATACGGGAACAATAGCTGTTCCCGTAAGGTGCACTTATTTGGCCCTATCCTTCACTTTTATATGATCAGTCTTTTGAATCGGCCTCCGAATCTTTTATCACAATACGTCCTTCTCCGAACGGTTCGGCGTATTCCTCGCCGATCGTTCCGCCAAGAGTGTCCGTGATGTAGTCGATGAGTACCTGATTGTCGATCTTAACTCTGTCCTGTAATACGGTTGCGCCGTCAAACATCGTAAATCCGTCACCGTGACCGAGTAACATATAATCATGACCCGCAAGAGTGTATTTCGCCTTGGGATCGATCGGTTTGTCACCTACCATTACGTTGGAGACTCTTCTCTTTCCCTTTATCTTCACAAACATAGAGTTATCATCTTCAACACAGGGACTGTCGATCGTTGCGTCTATCTCGTATGTAAGACCGGATACCTGTATAAATCCGCCGTTCTCGCCCGGAACCCCTTTTGCTCCCCACTCAAGAGCATCGAGTATCTGCTGACCGGAGACTTCTATTACGGTAAGCATATTACCGAAAGGATGAACGGCTATGATATCGCCGTATGTGATATCACCCTTTTCAATGCTCACACGTATGCCCCCGCCGTTTACGAAAGCTACATCCGCATCTGACTGATCGCGATATGCATCGGCGCAAAGGTCGCCTAAGTTGGTCTCGGTTCTTCTTATAATACGGATAGGCTTTCCGTTTGAATCAACGACTTCGGGATCTGAGATGGTAAGATCGACCTTGCTGGATGCCACAACCTTGCTCATCTCTTCGTCAAGTTTTCTTTCAGCTTCGTCGACCCCGGTTCTTATATCATTTTTGATATCAAAAAGAGTAGGCGCGTCAATAGGATTATTCCATGTAAAGCTCGATGTTTCTACGATCTCACCTTCGGCATTTATGTGGCTGTAACCGATGTTGCTCATTTTTGTTCCCACTGCCACACGGGTTACTTCGTTACCGTCTTTGTCTTTCATGACGACTTTGTCGGTATCGTGACTGTGTCCGTCAAGAAAAACATCAATACCGGTCGTATTTGCGATAACATCGGCATAAGTCCAGGGTTCACATTCGGCTTCATTACCAAGATGACCCATTACATATACGTACTCGGCCCCATCATTCTTAGCGGCATCTATCGCATCCTGAAGTGCTTTATAAAGCGCTTCGCCTGTCTTGTCCTGCATGAATCCGTAAATGTATTCTCCGTTCTCATCCTGGAAATATGCGGGAGTTGAGCTTATAAGAGTCTCCGGAGTCGTTACACCCACAAACGCTATCTTCTTTCCTGCAACCTCTTTTATTACGTAAGGCTCAAATACAAGATCGCCTTTAAGATTAAAGTTACAGCTTATGTACGGAAAAGAAGCCTTCTTTGCGATCTCAAGGAATCGATCCATTCCGTAATCAAACTCGTGGTTTCCCGGAATGGCAACATCGTAACCAATCTCATTCATAAGACTTAGTATCGTCTCTCCCTTTGTCACTGTTCCGATGGCTTCACCCTGTATGGCATCGCCGTCATCCACAAGGATGGTCTCATAACCTTCCGCTTCGAGCGTGTCTTTTATCTGCTTAAGCCCCGCAAAGCCGAAATTCTGATCTATACCGCAGTGAATATCACTCGTAAAAAGAATATAGATCTCAGCAGGCTTTTCGGGTTCTTCGGGCTCGGCTTCAGGCTCTTTATCAATTACCTCAGGCTCTTCGACCTTGGGCTCTTCGTCCTTGGTTTCTTCTTCCTTTGATTCCTCAATGGAAGTTACCTTTGGCTCTTCAATCTCTTCTTCGTTCGGAACGATCTCTTCGACAGGTTCGGGAAGCGAATCGGGAGTCTGGATCGCCGGCTGGTGCTGCGGCCTTTTTACAAGATCTCCTACCGAGCAGCCCGTCAGTGTGAACATCACAACGACAGCCAAAAGGAACGCTCCGACCTTTCTTACTGTTTTCATCATAAAATTCTCCTTTTTATATTGCTAAAGATAAGTTTGTTTTCAAATAACCACAAAAGCATTCCGAGTATGACGCATATGATCACGGTCAGCGCAAAACCCAATGCATCGTTAAAACCGCCAAAATATTTATCTTTTAAGAAATCCTCATACAATACAAAATAAACCATCTGAACGAGGAAAATGTCAAAAGAAGCCTTTCCGACATATTCAAGCGGTTTAAAGTTCAATTTGACCTTCTTAACAACGAGGAACATTATCGGCGCTATATAGAGCGTTGCCGGAGCGGAGGTGGTTGACCAAAAGGTAAACAGTTTAGGCTCATACGGCGTATATGAGAATAAGATCACAAAGAACACTCCAAGAGCAAATACACCCTCGATAAACCCTTTATACAGCTTATCCTCCTCTTCCTTTTTGCACAGGCACGCATAGCAGCCGAAAGCGATAATGAACATGTATCTGAAGACGAGCAGGCGATATTGATATTCTTCCATCCAAAGTACCTGCTTTAAAATCTCGTAGATAATATTGACTATAAATATATTTGTTACGGCTTTGAAGCCTTTTCTTTGTACATAATTGTATATGAGCGGGAATAAGAAAATGAACTGTATCATGAGCGGGAAATAGTAAGAACCCATTCCGATACCGCCCCTCAAATAGTCAAAGAAGAGTGCTCTCAGTCCGTACGTGACTATGCCGACCGTATAGATATCAAACACTCTGAAAAGTACCTGCTCCGCTATGAAAGCGATCGTGAATGGTATTATGAAACGAAGACACTTTATAAACAGATCTTTGCCCGCATACATGTCTTCAAACTTATCGATGCCACGCTTTTTGTATGAAAGAGCATAAACATATCCGGAAATAAAAAGAAAACCGGGCACCGCAAACTCAACCCAAAAAGGAAACAGCAATCTGTGACCGAGATCGTTTGCAAAAGGAAAATGCAACGCGATCACAAATATGATAAATATTCCCTTTAAGAAATCCAAAGTCCGGTTCCGATTTTCACTCATTTCAGTACCCCGCGAAACTGTATTCTATGCGGGTTTTCCCAAGTAGTATCCCTGGAAAAGATCCACGCCCAGAGAGACGAGATAATCGAATTCTTCTTTTTCCTCTATTCCCTCCGCCAGTACAAGTATATCGCGAGAATGGAGATCAAGCACGGTTTTTTTTACATTTTCCTGCTTTTCGGGTAAATGATCTATGCCCGATATAAGGTAACGGTCCAGTTTTACGATCTTTGTGTTGTACATGTTTACAACATCCATATCGTTGATTCCCGTACCGTAATCATCTATGGCTATCATCAGATCCTGTTTTTCACAGGCTATGTTCTTGGCTTTTACGGCTTCTTTATCAATGTATGGATATTCAAGTATCTCCACGATACCTATACCGCAACAATCCCCGTAATAATCGCTGAAAGCCTTTCCCTCTTCGGGTGTGAAAGCCTCGGAAGGAAAAGAATTTACCGATATTTTGCAATCGTATCCTCTTAACTGATATTCCTGCATGGCGCCAAAGAAAGTAGCGACCTCAAGCACATGCAAAAGTCCGAGCTTTGTATAATCTTCTATCAGTTCCGTCACAGTCATCTGCGTAGGACGCATGAGTGCTTCTCTGGCAAAAACAGTTTTTCCGTCTGCTTCAAATATAGGCTGAAAGACATAATTTATCGACAATTCTCCAAGCGCACTGAGAATCTCACTGTTTAACGGCAGATCATCGTAATATATCATTTACTGTCCTCTTTTAGCTTTTTCGGTTTATAACAACTGAGTGTTAAGTATACCAAAGGAGAATTAACAAATAATATCTCTGTGTGCTCATATAATTGTATTTATCTATTCAAATACAAACCTTAGTTTGACTTTCAGTCCGGTCATCGGTGATGAATACTATCGATCGTCCCTACTGTATGCATACTTTTTTATGATGCCGCACATTATATTCACCACTGCGTCCATTCCCTCCGCGGTTATATGCTCAAGCGGACCGTGGAAAGCATATCCGCCGGTTCCCAGGTTTGGACACGGAAGACCGCGGAAAGACAATTGTGCTCCGTCCGTTCCTCCGCGAATGGGAACACCCTTGGCGTCGAGTCCCTGCTCTTTGATACATTCAATGGCGGTCTCAACTATGTGCATATGAGGGCGTATTTTCTCGATCATGTTTCTGTACTGTTCGGTCAGAGTAAGTACAACCGTTCCCGGACCGTATTTCTCATTCAATACTTTCTCTATAAGTTTAAGTGTCTTTAGCTTTGAGTTAAACAACTCCGCATCATGATCTCGTACGATATATGAGATCTTTGCATGTTCAACCTCGCCCGATATGTCGGTCAGATGATAAAATCCTTCTCTCTCCTCGGTATGTGCGGGTGTTTCCGCGGCAGGAAGCATCGAAGCTATCTCACATGCGACAAGCGCTGCATTTACCATTCTGTTCTTAGCCGATCCCGGGTGAACGCTCACACCCTTTATCGTAAATACGGCCTTGGCGGCATTAAAGTTCTCATATTCGATCTCATTTTCCGGTCCACCGTCGACAGTATATGCAAAATCTGCTCCGAAAGACTCAATATCAAGCAATTCGGCACCGTGTCCTATCTCTTCGTCGGGTGTGAACGCAATACATATCTCTCCGTGAGGAATATCCTCTTTGAGCATTATCTCCGCCATCGTCATTATCTCCGCTATCCCCGATTTGTCATCGGCTCCGAGCAGAGTTGTTCCGTCGGTTGTGATCAGTGTTCTTCCCTTAAGACCCAAAAGATGAGGAAACAATGCGGTGCTTATCGTACGGCCGTTACCAAGATCGACATCTTTTCCGTCATAGTTTTCGTGAATGAGCGGCTTAACATTTTCGCCCGAACAATCAGGAGCCGTATCGAGATGCGCAATAAAACCTATCTTGGGAGCTTTCTCACAGCCTTTGCTTGCCGGTATACGTCCGGTAACATAGCAATGTTCATCCACAGCTACATCGCTTATCCCCAACTCTTTCATCTCCGCCTCAAGCGATCTTGCCAGATCAAACTGGATATCCGTAGACGGAACTGTATTTGACTCCTCATCGGAAGTTGTATGTATCACAACATATTTTAAAAGTCTTTCGTAAGCTCTCATGTTTAGTATCTCTTTCTTTTTCCATTTATTCACCGATTCAGTGTAACACTAAAAGCGAAACACACTCGACAGTAGTTTCGTTGATTAACCACTTTTTGTACTCTCCACTTCCTGGCTGACTACGAAATTCATTTTCAGCATACTCCCGCCATTTTCTCATTCCTGCGCCATATAGGCATATAGAGTTACCCACTTATTCTCTTCTCCGACGTTTCCGACCTTGAATGCAGGTACACTTTTTGATGCTGTCAGCACATATCTTCCGTTTTGCTGACTATGCTGATTCAACACTTTATATCCGGCCTGCATGGCTTCCGACTCAGGCTCACATCCCAGAACGCGCAGGGCATAAACGATCTGATGTGCCCCAATCTTGATAGGATCGGGCGGGTAGAAGGTCCCCAGCATTACATCTACCATGGGCGTTTTCATATCGTCTGTGCGGTAGAAAATGTTTCGTTTGGTAAAGTAATGTACCAGGGCGTCCGCGCACTCCGGCCTGTCCCCCTTAAGCGCGAGTTCCGCGACCAGCAAAAGGTATTCCACCGTCAGACGTGCGCAGCTCTTATGAGGCTTCCTGGGATCATTGATCTTTTTGTTGGTGCTGATGCAGCCAAAGCCACCGTCATCCTTGATCAGCTTAAGAACGGTATCAATCTCATTCCTGACTGTTTCCTCAGAATAATATCCCAGCTTTACGAGATTCCTGAGAAGTAGCGGCTCGCCGCACAGCATTTTGAAACCTGTACTTTCGATCAGGGCAAACACCTCGCTGTCGATATCCTTTCCGATATCGTCCCTTGTCAGTCCCCATTCGGCAAAAGCCATGATCGCGTCATACTTGTCCCAGTTTTTTTCTTTCCCGAGTTTTTTAAGTCCGCGCTCGTATACTTTGCTGCCAAGCAGTTCCTTTTTGCAGGCTATGACATTTTCATCATTGTCCGGTAAATGTTCATACTCCTTCAGAGCCCTGAGCTTTAGCTCCGGATTCTTATTTTCCATAAGCCAGTCTAAAACAGTCTGATCCATTCTTCCCGCCCTCCCTTCCTGGCATTCGCCGGTCAGCGCCCGGAGATTCACGTCTTCTTTTCCACGCCTGATCACTTCTTCTTTACCGGGATCCAGATCGCAGCGTGATAATCCGAAGCACCCGGGTCTCCGTCTCCATACCACTCAATATTCACGCGGCCCGGGAACTCAAAGTCCGGATTCCCCGGCAGCCACTCTTTCCAGATTTTTGTATTTACCTCCTGAAGTGCTTTGGGACAGGGTCCGTAACAATCGAAGACCGCCCAGTCAAAAACCGGAAGCTCATACACGCTCATACCTTTGGGAACTTCGCCGCCCTTGTAAATGCCTGCGACGAAATAGCTGAACTTACCGTCACCAATATCATCAACACAAACACCGTACTCACCGATGTTGTTATCTACGATCGCTTTTTCAATAGCGTTTGCCGGTGCATTTCCCTTCCAGACATTGTCCGCGTACTTTTCCCTGATCTCATCCCAGAACTTTGGGATCTCAACGTAAGAAGTCTCTCCGTCAAATACTCTTGCAAAGCCGATCACCTTAAAGCTGCTCATAGTTTTGATCTTATAATCCATCTGATTACCTCCGCGAATAAAAATCTCAATTTTCAGAGGAAGAAATGCTTTGATCGCTGCGCCTTCCCGCACCTGGGTCGGACTCACACCATGAAAGCGCGAAAAAGCTTTTGTAAAGCTTTCGGGTGTTTCATAGCAGTAGCGGAATGCGATATCGATTATCTTCTCATCCGTTTTCTGAAGGTCCAGTGCCGCCTTGTACAGCCTGCGGTTTCTGATATACTCACCCAGTCCGTACCCGGTCATCAGCGAAAAGCCCTTCTGAAAAAAGAATGATGACATAAAGACCTGTCCGGCAACATCCTGCGCACTGATATTGTCTTCCAGATGCTCTTCCATGTAATCGATCGCTTTCCGAATGCAGCTAAGCCACTCCATCCGTCACACTTCCTCTCTTTGATGATTTTATTCTACACGGAGCTGCAAAAGTATTCCTGTCAATTTATGTTCCTTTTTGTCCGGAGCGTTGTTTTTTTATATTGTGATGTTTTGAATAAAACACAAATTCCTTATCGCGCTTTATTTCCTTATAGCCAAGCTTAGTATAAAAACGCTTTGTCCTGATATTCCAAACAGGGGTGTCCAGTGTAAACTCATTTACCTCCGGGAACATCTTTTCCACTTCCCGCATGATAAAGATCCCATACCCTTTTCGGAAATGTTCCGGCGCAACGAATATCCTTCCGACATTCAGAATATCATTTTTCAGAAACAGGACCGCTCCGCCAACGATCAGGCCTTCATCAGTCAGTTTATACAGATGCCCCTGACGTGCCATTTTCGTATGAAAGGAAAGCGACATATATCCCGGAGGTCCTCCCGCTGAAGGCGCCCCGACTGAAATATCGCTGTCAAACGCACGCTTCGATATTCCGTTCAATATAAGCGCATCAGAAGTGGCCGCCTTTAACAGCTGTAAGTTCATAAATCACACCTCACTTACACGCTATATAAACATCCATGCTTTCTCCGTCCGTTTCAAAACAGGGGATCACCTCGTTTTCCACCCGTTCCAGACCGTTCGTTCTCATGAAATCAAACAGGGTGTGATACGCTCCAGGTATTGTCACAAAAGGATTCTCAAAAGGTCTTTCAATGTGAATGGCCACATATTTATGAGCGGACTGTTCTTTGATCTGATACCCCTCAGGCTTTACGTTTTCAGGCAATATCAAAGCTGCCGTATATCCGTGCATATTAAAGACATTTATCTGCTCCTGTGACAGATTCGGAAAATCCCATCCGATGACACGCGGATCCTCTATGCCGTTTTCTTTTGCTGTCTTATGCATCCGGCTGATCGCATCACTCTCAGGTTCCGTACTGATCACTGTATGCTCTATGTAATGAAATCCGGCAACTTCTTCTATACGAAGATCTGAGTATGCGTCGCTGCGCCTGTCCATTTCCTCCCTGAACAGATTATCCAGAGAGCAGTTAAATATCCTGCATATTTCAAGTGCCTTTTCCATTTCCGGATTCGCCGCATCCATCTCCCATTTAGAGATCGTCTGGCGGCTTACATTCAGCTTTTCTGCCAAAGCTTCCTGCGTCATGTTTTTACTAAGCTGGCGTAGATACTGAAGATTCTTCCCAAAACTCATATTGCCTCCTTATCATCCATATCTGCTTTTACTTTGTTTACCTGTGCTCCGCGTCGCAAATACAGATTACCAGACATGTGCAGTATGCTCCACCAACTCCTGTGAGCGTTTTTGTGATGTCACGCAACTACAGGTTGCGTCATGCAAGAGCAGCCGCCGATGATCACAATCCTTCCGAAAATCTGTCCATAGCTTCCTGCCACTTATTCAGCCAATAAAGCTGTCCGTCGATAAAAGCTTCATCTATGCAATCGATCCCATATATCTCAAGTATCGTGGCCTGCAGCTGAAAATGCCGGATCGCCACCCAGCAGGGAAATGAAAGGATCTCTTCACGGCTGAGTGCATGATACTCCGAATATCCCGAAAGAAACTTCCGGTATACTTTCCCGGTCAGTTCAATGTCTTCCTGCTTCAGATTGAAATAGTCCGTCATATCACACATGACCATGACGTCAAACATAAGCGGAGTCCGGCATACCGTATCAAAATCCACAAGATATATCTGTCCGTTGCTTTTTTGTATCAGATTTCCTCTGTGAAGATCCCCGTGACAATTGCCCTGTGGAAGATCCTTAAGCATATCCCAAAGGCGCTCTCCCAGTTCCTCATACTCGGCAATGCGCGGATAATCCTTCTTACGAAGGAATTCCAGATACCGTCCGACAAAGAATTCTTTTCCCTTTGATACCGGCTCCTCCGGATACTTCTCCATCAATTGATGAAATCTGCCGGCAAGCCTTCCGGCTTCGGATGCACATTTTTCAAGCTCCGGCTCGTCTCCATCGATGAATTCCATGAGGACTATCTGTTTTTTCTCACCATCGGCTTCCGTTTCAAAAACAGCTTCTCCGCTCTTTGCAAGTATCGTTTCAGGGACCGGGAATCCGTTCCCTTCCAGGTATCTCATGATAGCTGCAGACTGTCTTGCCGTATCCGAAAACGCGGGGCCTATAAGTTTAAGCAGGTATTTATTCTTCCCGGTCACGATATATGTGTGACCGCCGCCTTCTCTTAAAAATTCCAGGGAAGAGGATTCTATTCCATAATTCGATTTCAGTATATCCTGCAGGGTCATTTCATCCATGATCGTTATCCTCCTTCTCCCGTCTTATATCAGGGTCAGAGCACTATCTCATAGTACAGATAATCGCCGCTATAGGCACTTTCCGTTCCATTCGGCTTCCTGTCATAAAGCTGAAATCCGACCGATTCATAATTCTTGAGAGCCGCCAGCTTGCTGTTCGTGCATACTATGATCCGTCCACATTTGGAGCGCCAAAGCTGCAAGTATTTCGGCATCTTCTACTTTTGCTCTCCTGATCATATTTCTGCTTTTCTCCCTTCACCAAATGTGGATTCTTTGGACAAAAGTCTCTGTTCTGCAGATCCCTGACTTGGAAATCGGTAATATGCATATGCCATCCCTTAAATGAATCCCGGAGTACATTGTAGTAGTATTCTTCATCGATTGCATATATATTATAAAAAAATATGCAGATAATCAATTGCTATCTGCATATTTGCATTTGGATATTATACACTTACTCTCTGCTTATGATCATATTGCCACAGCTGTTTCTTCCTCCTAGCCATTGACCAGCTTCAGGAACTTCTTATCATTCATCTGCTCATTTGTAACATACTCACCATCATGGAACAGTGCATAATTCGTAATAGGAGTCGGAGCATTCTGCGCTTCCGCTCTGCTTTCAATATGGATCGCCCGGAACGGAATACCATTCTCTTTGGCCGTCTGCTCCAGGACCGGAACATACTTTGCATTAAACGGACATTGACTCGTGTAATACAAAACATAGCCTTTCTCTTTTATATGCGGATGTTTGGCACAATCCCTGAATCGCGGCACATCCGCTTTTTTATCAAACGGCAAATACATAAGCCGGATGCCGTTATCAGCTTCATCACCTACGATAAAACCTTTGTATTCCAGAAACTTCGGATCAGCCAGGAACGGCTTTTTCTTTGCTGCGCATAAAATACACAGACCCTTTCGTCCTTTCTCTTTGCTGTCCTCCATACAGGCATTCAGCAGATCCGAAGAATACCCATGCCCCTTTAAAGCCCCGGACACCCACAGGCAGTCAATGTACATGTACCCATCCGCCTCGATCGGGATCCAGGCATTTTCCGCCGGGATATATTCGATAAAGCACTTGCCGCGTTCCACACTCTTCAGAAAAACAAGTCCTTCGTCAAAACGGCCGGCAAGCCAGGCCTTCTTTGAGGATACCTGCACATCCTTATTATTGGAAATGGCACAGCAGATGTGCTCTTTTTCCAGATTTTCCTTTGTAACTCTGATGTACTCCATAAGATCAACTCTCCTTCCTTTTTATCGGATGCCGGATCACAGTCTTCAATTTCTCCGGAGCCACCCTCCTGGCATCACTCAGATAGATCTCATGATGCCTGCGCTTATCCGTAATGTCCAATTTATAGCCCTGCTGTTCCATGAACTCATGCATCATAGCGATTGTGGCCGGCTCATCATCATAAGAACCGATATGCATACACTGCACGCATAGTCCTTCCTCGATCGTCAGGAACTCAACTTTAGAGAAATCCTGCTTTTTCTTTCTCGTTGCTTCTTCAATCGCCCACCGGAGACCATCCTCTGTCACAAAATCCGGAAGACGGATCACAGAGATCCAATGGAAGTCTTCCTTGTGGGCATAGGCGATACCGTTCTGCTTACATCGACCACTCCCCTCGGATGGCACATCGACCGCCGTATTGTAATTCAGCTTTGCCGAAGCAGTTTCCTGCCACCAAAATCCCTCCAGCGGCGGAACAACATAATCAAAATATCCGTCAATCTGATGGTCACCGGCGGAAATGCCCTCTCCCTTCGGTCGGCGTGTACTCATCTTGATCGTAAAAGCAATTCCGTACAGTAATCCGATAGACTGCTTATATTCTCCATCCTCCCGGTTAGGATCCCCCATTCCGCGCACAGCCATATAATTCATGCCCGGCACTGTCACGATACCGGGCTTGTTTTTCGGCAGGTAAAACTCTTTATATTCCTTTTTGAAATCAAAAGCCATCACTCTTTACCTCCCCGCATCCTTCTCTTCAAAGGGCTTATTCCAGGAACCGATCTCGATAAGGTTTCCTTCCGGATCGGCGATATAGCAGCTTCTCTGTCCCCAGGGTTCGAGCTCCGGTTCCAGGACCGCTGTAGCACCATTCTCTACAGCATTCTTAAAAGCAGCATCTACTTCATCAAAGGTATCGACATAAAGAGCGATCTCCGAATGACCATTCAGTCCCTTAACATACTCATATCGGTGGCTTGTCATCTTCTCAAAATCTTTTCTCCCATATAACAGAAACAATGTTCCATCTTTCACAAGGTATACATTGGAAGTATCCTCTGCTTCCCGGATCTCAAATCCGAGCACATCCCGATAAAAACGGATCATCTTCGCCATATCTTCAACCAGTAAACCAAAACCGTCCAATCTCATAATGCTGTCTCCTCCTTGTAAAGGGTTTTCACAAAACGTCCGCTCTTCTCTGATGGAGCTTAATACCGGGACCTGATCCAATGACTGTCTGCGTTCCTCTCACGCTCCATGTGTATCATACCAAAATAAACATGACATCTATATGTCATGTTTATTAAAGCAGCGAAACTTTTTCACCGGATCATTCTTTTCCCGCGCGTTTATCCCCTGCCCGGCCGGTATTTCCCGACAAATCCGTTTTATTCTCCTTGAACACTTTCATCATCTCATTTGTCAGACTGAGATTGTTCGGTTGAAGCTCTATCTCTTCTCTTTTAACCCACTCTGCGTATTTGAGTTCGCTTTCATCCATACAGATCCTGCCTTCACCTTCCGCATCGCAGTAAAATCCCGCCAGAATATCCTGCGCCATGCCCCAGGGCTGGGATTTGTAATACCTTATATTCCTGACTTTTACCCCGGTTTCTTCCATAACTTCTCTTGCCACGGTTTCCTCAAGAGTCTCCCCTATTTCGGTAAAGCCCGCTACCAGGGCATTATGCCCGTATCCTCTGCGATATTTGGTGATCAAAAGGCAATCACCCTTAATAACTCCGACAATAACCGCAGGATTGATCCTTGGATAAATGATATTTCCGCATTCCGGGCATCGTAGTGCTCTTTCTTTTTCATCAGGAAGCAATTCTTTACCGCATTTACCGCAATATATGTTGTCCGAATACCATTTCCATAAATGATATCCGGTAAATACCGCAAAAACCTCTTTCCCGGAGAATTTATCCCTGACATCCCTGATCGTATAATATTCAAAACCCTCTTTTTTGAAATCCGTTTCCTGTTTCAGAAGAAAATAGCGTGTTTCATCCATAGAAAAAAGGTAGATCGAATCTCTGTTATACGCCTCTTTTCCCAAAAGAAAACAAATGTCCCCGTCCTTTTCCCCGATCAGGATTTTTCCGTCTTTATCGAATGCCAACAATACATCATTATCAATTATTTCATAATTGCAATACGCATTATTTAATCTGCTTGGATAAATGTCCTGGATCATTTTCTCTCCCTACTCCCTGTAATACATAATCCCGAACGATCGAAAGCGGCATACCGTCTTATCCCGCTTCTGTTATTACTCCTCGGGTTTTACCGAAGCATATTCCATGGCATGCTTCATATTCTCTTCAAACACATTTGCAGGGACCAATGCAATCCCTTCTTTGTCATCTGTCAGCACTATGAGTCTCTGTCCTCCGGAAAGACCGAACATTTCACGTACATTCTTCGGTATCACCAGCTGACCTCGTTCATTTATCGTCACCGAACCCCAGATGTTTTTCCCCTTTGGCGGAGGAACAACAGTCTCGCCTCCATCCAAAGTGGTTGTAGTGACAAGACTGTCAATTGTAATCTTATTTTTTGCTTTCTTTTTTCAGCAAAAAATCCCCTCAAATTTTATCTGATATGCCAACAGCCTCGGGATATATTCCGGAGGAGTTCTTCGACCTGCTTCCCAGTCTTCCAATGTACGAACAGGGATGCCTGTATGTTCTGAAAATTCCTTACGTGACATCCCTGTGCTTTCTCTCAGCTCTTTTACTGATTTTGCTATATCCATATCATTACCTCGCATTGCGTGTTTATATTAAAAGCATATCACATATTCATCCAAATCGCAATGCGTGGTTTTATCGCAATCTATTTATATCAATTGTTTTATGAATGGATTTTCTTCTTTATCCTTAAACAAGCTTCAATATGCATGATCCAATGTCTGGAAAATGGCATTTGGATAAGACCGCGAACATCTTTATTGCACCAATAATCTATAAGCCATATCGCACTCTCCTCATTACAGACTAC
>JAILEQ010000042.1 GCA_024687305.1 Lachnospiraceae bacterium
GAGATGATCAAACAAAAGGAGCTGCTGCCCTTAACCGGTTACGTCCACGGCGGCTGTTCTCCCATCGGTATGAAGAAACCGTTTAAGACATTCATCCACGAATCGGCTCCCAATTACGATAAGGTCTTCGTAAGCGCCGGCAAGGTCGGCTTCCAGATAGAGTTATCCCCCGCGGACCTCATCGCCGTAGCGGGGTGCACGGTTGCGGATATTATATAGACACAAAGTAACAACGCGCAGCATAAAATGTGACGGGGCAGATTTACTTGACTAAGGTATATACCACGATATATACTATAAGCGAAAGGAAGGTGATCATTATGATGACTGCAAAAGTTTTTGAGAATGGAAGAAGTCAGGCTATAAGACTTCCGAAGGAATGTCGTTTCTCATCAGATGAGGTGATGGTAAACAAGATCGGTGAAATGGTGATCCTTCTTCCTAAGCAGAGTAAATGGGATTCTTTTATGAAAGCGATAGATATGTTCTCAGATGATTTCATGTCTGACGGAAGAGCAACAGATATCTGTCAGGAGCGTGAAACCCTATGAGATATATGCTGGATACAAACATCTGTATCTATGCGATCAAGCATAAGCCGGAGAAGGTGTTTCGAAAATTAAAGGAAGTTGATCCTGAAGATGTATGTGTATCTTCGGTCACTTACGCAGAATTAATGCATGGAGTAGAAAAAAGTGCAGCTGTAGAAAGAAACCGTTTGGCACTTTCCATGCTTCTCGCAAATATAGAAATTCTAAATTTCGATGCAGATGCGGCGGTATGTTATGGAAAGATCAGAGCAGGTCTTGAAAAGAAGGCCACACCGATCGGTCCTCTTGATATGATGATAGCCGGCCATGCAATGTCAATGGGATATACCCTTGTAACGAACAATGTAAAAGAGTTCTTAAGAGTCCCTGATCTGAAAATGGAGAATTGGGCTGAGTGATCATATTCGGTAAAAAAAGCACGTTTCTCAAAACGATGATATTTGAGGTGCACCATAATGGTGACATGAATTTTCAAGGTGGTGCTTGAAGTCTTTTATGTTGCAAGAGATACTAAAGTCAGATCTGCAGATAAAAAAATATGGAAGGAGCGGATTTGACATGGTCGAATTTGGTGAACAGCTCAGAAGAGCGAGAGAAGCAAAAGGGATGACGCAACAATCTCTTGCAGAACAATTATATGTAACGAGACAGTCTGTTTCCAGATGGGAATGTGGGGACAGATATCCCGATCTTCTTACTACAAAGAAAATATCTCAGATTCTGGAAGTGAGCCTTGATGATCTGTTATCCGGAAAAGAAATGATAAAAGTAGTAGAAAGAAACCCTGTAATAGAAAATAAAGTTGCGAACATGATAATGACAGTCTTATATGCATTTGCCGCATTGTTGTACCTTATTACTGTGTTTGATATTGTTTTTAGGATGAGTTACGTACCAAATAATGCAATGGCTTTGGTATCAATTCATTTTTTGGTGATCCAGGTATTGGGACTTTCAATATCCATAGCTGCTTTTGTGTATGGCTTAATTAATGCTGTTAAAGGATCGTTTTCACCTAAAAAGGTGGGGGCAGTATTGATCGCTTATTTTGTGGCTTGTATAATCACCGATACAAATCAGTCGATGCCACTTAAAGTATGGCAGTATTTTGCAGTAATGGCAGTCGGTGTTGTTTTACCCAATCTGCTTGCAGGAATTGCAACATTTTTCTGTTTCATCAGAGCAGACAACAGAAAAATATGGTTATGGCTGATCGCACTAAATTCAATCTGGGGGATTGTGCGCTCTATTATACCGTTGTATCCGGATTTTCTTGGGACCGGTAAGCTTTCGGCTCTGAGTATTTATTTGAGGATTGTGCTGTCTGTCGCAATATATGTACTGATCCTTTATCAGACGTATACACTGTATAAAAAGAGGCTTACTGCCATCGACGTAAATTATCAGAGGTAACTATGAACAAACTCGGTATACTGAACATAAAAGCATGTAAAAAAGATTAAGGATATAATAAAGTTGACGATATTTGAGGTATAAAATGATAAAAAATATAGTTTTTGATATCAGTAATGTTCTGGCTCCGTTCAGATTTAAAGAATTTCTTGCGGAAAAGGGTTTTGATGCTGTGATGATAAAAAGGATCATCAAAGCTTCAGCCATGACGCCTTATTGGACCGAGTTTGAAAAAGGGAAGCTATCGTACGATGAGGCCATGAAAGGTTTTATCGATACAGACCCGGATATTGCGGATGAACTGCGCAGAGCATACGAGTCCTGCGTGGGTATTATGGGCAAATATGACTATACCGAACGTTGGATAGATGAACTGAAAGAAGCCGGTTACAAGCTTTATTGCATCACTAACTTTACACCTGCGGGATATGAACAGTGTTATGATTGCATTTCATTTATCGAAAAATTCGACGGTTGCATTTTTTCGTTCCGTGAAGGCATCGTAAAACCCGATCCGGAAATATATAAGACACTGCTAAACCGCTACAATCTAAGGGCGGAAGAATGTGTTTTTATAGATGATACCGAAGAAAACGTCCTCAGTGCCGAAAAACTTGGATTCGCCGGAATAGTATTCACCGGATATGAAGACGCGTCAGCCAAGTTAAATGAGATATTAAGGCAAAGCACCGCAGGATGAAATATAACAATTCTTTACTTTCATAAATTGATGGGGAGACAGTCGATTATATTTTTAATCTTTCCGGGGAAGAAAGTACTAACGAGGATTAACTATGAACAAACTTGGTACACAGACTATAGAGACAAAACGACTTATACTCAGAAGATTTCGCGTAGAGGACGCGGAGGATATGTACAACAACTGGGCGTCCGATCCCGAGGTCACCA
>JAILEQ010000077.1 GCA_024687305.1 Lachnospiraceae bacterium
TGTACCGTCTTTCTTGCCGCAGCCTGCGAGTGTAGCGAGGATCATTGCCGCAACAAGAAGAATAGCCAAAAGTTTCTTCTTCATACATATACCTCCCATATGAATATGAATGTTTTTTGAGGTCTTGATGACCGTTACTATATGCCATCCTGCCAATTATATCAGGCAAGGGATAACCGATTAATAACAACTCCGGATAACCTGTTGTGAAAAGGTTTTCCGCGATTTGCGCAATCGATTGCGCACTCTCTTTCTTGAGTATAGTAAATTTTGTCGTTTTTGTCAATATGTATAACAAAAACCGTTTTCTTTTCAGATTAGTAGTCATGTTGACCAAAACTCAGAAGCTTGGCCGGTTGTTTACGAAAAAATGCGAAAAACTTTTAGGTTAAAAATTTGCCCTCACCTCTCAGTGAGGGCTTTTTATCATTCGCTCAATTCGTTTATATATCCTTCTGCTTTAGAAGCATACCACGTTTCGGGAAATAATTCAACTATTTTATTGTACGCATCTTTGGCTTCTTCGTTTTTTTCAGCCGATCTGTATGCCGTAGCCAGCAGATAAAGCGCATCGACATTGGTCGGATCAAAGAAGACCGCTGCCTCCAGATAAGCCGTGGCATCATCGAACTGCTTATTGTTGTAAGCGTTGTTTCCCTCGACATAATATGCCTCGCAGACCTGCACGCCTATCGCATTTTTAAGTGCGAAATACAAATTCTTAAAGTTCTCGGAAGTGTCTTCGTTGAACGCCGACTCATCTACGTTTGTGATGTAATCCGCAACTTCAAGGAAGTTCTCCTGATTGTCAAGATAGATGGCGGCGGCCTTTAAAAGGTTCTCCATGGAAGCAAGAGTTCCCTCCGTACCCGCATAGGCATTGAGGTTTTCGGTAAGCATTCTTATCTTGTCTTCCTGGTCGCTGTTCTTCTTCTCAAGCTCGTTTATCGTAAGATTCGTGGCGGCAAGCTGCGTGCCGAAGTTCTTTATCTCTTCCTGAGCTGCTTCCTCGGCGTGCTGTATACGTGCCGGAAGTATTAAGAAGAAAGAAACCGCAAATCCTATGGCAATACCGATTATGATATTTAAAACGGTGCTCGAACCGCGTCTTTCTTTGGTACGTATGGGCTGAATGACATATTCGTTGTCATCCATATAGCTCGTGCTCGAAGGCTGCTGAGAAGATGTGTTGCCTGTAAGCTTATCCTTAAGCGATGTCTTTTTCCCCGCATTTGCGGCTTCGATCATCTTGGTTGCTTCCTGTATGTAGCGAAGCGTTATCGTCGAATTGACATCTATCTCTTTTGCTCTGTTTAAGTAATCGAGCGCCGGACCGGGTCTTCCCATCGAAATGTAAACAAGTCCCAAGAGCTGATAGGCTCTTACGAGTTTGGGGTTCATGCTTATCACTCTTTTTAGCTGAACGATCGCCAGATCCTTGCCTTCGGGCTGAAGGCAATACTGATACGCCTGATTGTATTTCTTAACGCTTTGGTTAAGGTTGTCCATCTTCGTAGCGTTGGACTGAAGTCTTTCGATGTAGTCGGCCGCAACGTTTTTCTTGTTCAAAAGATTTGTGCTTATTACCCATTCGCTGAGTGCGGCAACAACTTCACCCATCTCATAGTAAACAAGACCCAGAAGGTTTCTTGCTTTAATATTTGATTTATTGAATTTTAAGCTCTGCCGAAGACTTACCACAGCACCGGAAAGGTCCCTTACGCGCGCTTTTTCCAATCCTTCATTGTAGAAAGTATTGGAAATTCGGATGATCCTTTTATAAAGGCTGACATCAACGCCGCAGTTGGTGCAAAAGCTGTGCTCACTAAGCTCGGCTCCGCAATTGTAGCATCTCATAGTGTTACTTGCCCTTATTATTTTCCTTGATCATCTTTACAAAAATGTCCGCAACATCGGTAAGATCCTGGTTGTATATCGTGTCCTCCAAGTCTTCCACTTCAAGACTGGGACTGAATTTTTTGATTTCTTCTTCAAAATTGATCATAACAAACTGTCCTTTATCTCTCCGACCAAATACAATGAACCGGCAACATACCCTGTCTCGTCAGGTTTCATTTCCGCGCACATCGCTTTGAACGCCAAAACCGTACTTTCGTACGAAACGACAGAAACATTGCACTTCTCAAAATCGCTTAAAAGTCTTTCTATCGAAGCTGCCCTCGAGCTTTTAAGCGGTGCGATATAAACATGCGAAAACAATGAAGAATCGGCGATCATCTTCGTGATCTTCTCGACATTTTTATCCGACACAGCGGTAAAAAGAAGCCTTCTCGCTTTTGCATTGTCCTCTGCCACACTTTCAAGAAACGCCTTTATGCCGTCCTCGTTATGTGCTCCGTCAAGGAAGATATTTTTGCTTATCTCTTCCATACGACCGGGCCAATACATACTTAAGAAACCACGCCTGATCTCGTCATCGGAAATCTTAAAAATATCGAATGTTCTCAGCAAATTAAGTGCACAAAACGCAACGGCACCATTCTCACTTTGATAAAGTGCCCTTGCTTTTAACGACAAATTAACATTTTCATAATAAGGTGATTCAAATGAAAAATCAATCCCTTTTGTGCTCACCTTTAAATTCTTAATATAATCTTTCGAAACAGGAAAAGTCTCAACGCCGAGCTCTTTTGCGCGTTTTTCTATCACATCCGAAGACGTTTCTTTGGACATATACACCAAAGGTACGTTTTTCTTTAATATCCCCGCTTTTTCAAATGCGATTTTTTCTATCGTGTCACCAAGATATTCGGTGTGATCGAACCCGATCTCGGTTATGATCGTAAGCACGGGTGACTCGATCGAATTGGTGGCGTCAAGTCTTCCGCCAAGGCCTGTCTCAAGTATCACGACATCCGGAGATTTTTCTTTGAACCAGATTACCGCCATAAAGAATAGAAACTCAAAATAGGAAGGATGATAACCCTTGAGCGCGAACTTTTCCCGGTGCATGACGGCCAAGACTTTGTTGAAGCAATCAAGGAATTCTTCCTCCGTTATCTCCTCGCGCCCTATCGTAAAACGTTCTCTGATGCTCACAAGATGAGGGGATGTAAAGACCGCGGGAGTGTAACCCGCTTCTATAAAAGTATCACGCAAAAGAGCACAAACGGAACCTTTTCCGTTTGTGCCTGCTATGTGGATCGTGGGAAAATCTTTTGAGATGTCTCCGCACTCCTTTAAAAACTCTTTTGTATCCTCTAAAGTGTTCTTGCCGCCAAATCTCGGAATATCGAGTATATATTCCTCGGCTTCTTTAAAAGTAGTTATCATGATCGGTTCATTCCCGAAACGTTATTTACTATTCTGCCCGCTTCATTTGTGTAACGAACGGACATGGTGGTCTCTTCTATCTTAAAGGGCGTACCCTCGATAGCGACCGTAACTCCGCGGTATGCTTTGTTGTTGACGGATATCGAGCTTCCTTTGCCCGCTTCGATCACTGCCGCAAGTGCCTCCTTTTCGGAACGTACCTTGTCGAGCATGTCAAAGTATTTGTCTTTCTTTTCGTTTAAAGAAAGCAGCGCCTCATCGTCATCGGGTTTGTCTTTCTCCTGTCCGAGTCTCTTACGCTTTAATATCGCGGACATTTCTTCGACGGTATCGGAAAGTATCTGCTGTGTTTCGCTCTCCTGCTGGAAAAGTTCAAGATATCTTGTGTACTCTTCTCCCGTATATCCCGAAGCCACATATGTCTTCGTCTCCGCATCGTTTCCAAGATCGGTAGCGGCTACTCCAAAAAGTCCTCTCGTGTAACCGGCTATGATAGACCCGTTCTTTCCTTCGGCCATTACCGTGCCTCTGCTGTCGACGGTTGAACCGATAAATGAGTTGGCTCTTACATTTCCGCCCGCAGTTACCGTCGTGTGCTCTATAAAATCTGCACAGACATCGCCTTTGGCGGTGATAGTGGCTTTCTGTCCGCCGGAAATGCCGCCTTTTATCACAACGTCGCCGCCCGCATATATGTTTGCGGCCTCGACATGACCGGATATCATGACATTTCTGCTGGCCCTTATGATTACGCCGCTTTCCACGCTTCCGGATATCTCTACATCGCCGAAAAATTCTATCTTTCCCGTGATCAGATCTACGTCGTCTCTTATCTCGTATACGTTCTTAATATCTACGGTACGGTCCTTATATTCGACTTTTCCTGTAGTTGTAGCTACGTAAATATCGGGGTCGTTGTCGTTTGATACGCCTCTTCCTTTAAGCGGCATCTCGTCTTTTGCAGCTTTGGCCGGTATCTCTTTTCCGAGTACGTTATAGCCGTTCTTGGGCTGTTTTGCGCGATGATATACCGCGATGACGTCACCTTCCTGAACGCTGGTCACCTCGGACATGGAAGAATAGTCGACCGATCCGTCCTCTCTTACGGTAGGCGATTTATGGCCGACGATATCCACCTTCCACTCATAGTAACCGTCAACTCCGTCTACAGGCTCAGCCCCCTTTGCGACCACGATCTCACGTCCGTAAACATGCTTTTTTGCGATCGCCGCGATATTGGAATAATGGTAACCTTTAACAACATCGTACTCCCGCATGAACTCTATGATCTGCGACTTGGTGTAAAAACTCTCGCCCTCTTTTGGATGATTTAAGTATATCCACGCAAACATGTTGTCATCGGATAAACGTATGTAGGCACCGTTTTTAATGCAGTGATTGTTTTCTTCTTCCTCTTCGACCTTGGTCTCGCCGTGGGGCGCAATAGGGCCTTGGCCGTTCGGATTAAGCTGTGCGAGCACTTCATTTAATTCTTCCAATGTGATCTTGGGGGTGTCCGCCATATAGATACCTCGTCAATAATCAGATTTTTGGTTCCTATTTCTTTATCTTATCAAGATGTGATTTAACTTCTGTTAACATGCTCTCATACTTAACAAGTTTTTCTTTCTCCTCGTCTACCTTAGCTTTGGGAGCCTTGGATAAGAACTTCTCGTTTGAAAGCATTGAATTGGAACGTTTGATCTCGCCTTCAAGTCTTGCCTTCTCTTTGGTAAGACGCTCGATCTCCTGCGCGATATCAACAAGATCTTCGAAAGGAAGATAAAGTGTTGCTCCTGCGATCACTACGCTTACCGCATCCTCGGGGATGTCACCCTTTTCGCTTCTGATCTCAATCTCGGAAGCATAGGAAAGGGTCTTAAAGAACGCTTCGCCGTCGGTGAAGGTCTTTCTTATGTCGGCGTCGGTACTTACAACAAATACCTTTGCCTTTCTTGAAGGAGCTACGTTCATTCCGGTACGAACGTTTCTGATGGCACGAACGGCTTCCTTGATGGTCTCGATAGCCTTCTCGTCGGAAGCGAAGTTATACTCCTCCGAATAGGTGGGCCAACTTGAGATCATGATGGATTCTTCTTCGTCCTGAATGGTCATGAATATCTCTTCCGTTACGAAAGGCATATAGGGATGAAGAAGCTTAAGCGCCGTAATGCAAACGTTCTTAAGAGTCCAGAGTGCGGCGTTCTTGGTTGCCGCATCTGCGTCGGAGTAAAGACGGGGTTTAACCATCTCGATGTACCAGTCACAGAACTCGTCCCATATAAAATCATATACCTTTGAAACCGCTACGCCAAGTTCAAACTTCTCCATATTTTCGGTAACATCTTTGATAAGAGTGTTGCACTTGGAGAGTATCCACTTGTCAACGGGCTCAAGCTCATTTGTTGCCGGTTTCTTAGGGTTCTCGTCTCCCATGTTCATCATGATGAAACGGGAAGCGTTCCATATCTTGTTTGCAAAGTTTCTGCTTGCCTCAACACGCTCATTGTAGAAACGCATGTCGTTACCGGGTGCGTTACCGGTGATGAGGGTAAGTCTTAATGCGTCGGCACCGTACTTGTCGATGATCTCCAAAGGATCGATACCGTTTCCGAGAGATTTACTCATCTTACGACCTTGAGAGTCACGTACGAGGCCGTGGAACAATACGGTCTTGAAAGGTCTCTCGCCCATGTTCTCAAAGCCCGAGAATATCATTCTTATTACCCAGAAGAAGATGATGTCGTAACCGGTTACGAGCACATCGGTGGGATAAAAATACTCAAGGTCTTTTGTCTTTTCGGGCCATCCCAAAGTAGAGAAGGGCCAGAGAGCCGATGAAAACCATGTATCGAGCGTATCGGGATCCTGCGTTAAGTGAGTGCATCCGCACTTGGGACATTTATCCGGTGCCGTTCTTGAAACGATTGTCTCACCGCATTCATCGCAATAATATGCGGGAATCCTGTGGCCCCACCAGAGCTGACGGGAAATACACCAGTCTCTGATGTTATCGGTCCAGTTATAGTAGGTCTTTTCCATTCTTTCTGGAACGAGCTTGATATCCCCTTCTTTAACAGCCTTTACAGCGGGCTTTATAAGCTCATCCATCTTAACGAACCACTGCTTTTTGATCATAGGCTCGATGGTGGTGCCGCATCTGTCGTGGGTACCTACGTTATGAGTGTAATCCTCGATCTTAACCAAAAGGCCAAGTTCTTCAAGCTCTTTAACGATGGCTTTTCTTGCTTCGTAACGATCCATTCCGGCATACTTTCCGCCGTTTTCGTTGATCGTAGCATCATCGTTAAGAATATTTACTTCGGGAAGGTTGTGACGCTTTCCTACTTCAAAGTCGTTAGGGTCGTGAGCGGGTGTGATCTTAACTACACCTGTACCGAATTCCATGTCAACGTAGGAATCTTCAACAACCGGAATAGGCTTGTTAACGATGGGAAGCCAAACCTGTCTTCCTTTAAGATAATGATATCTTTCGTCGTCGGGGTTGATGGCAACCGCGGTATCGCCCAGCATTGTCTCGGGACGTGTGGTTGCAAACTCCAAAAACTCGGTGGTCGAAGGCTTTCCGTCTTCTACCAGGGGATATTTGATGTGCCAGAAATGTCCTGCCTGCTCTTCGTATTCAACTTCCGCGTCGGAGATCGAAGTATTACAAACCGGACACCAGTTTATGATCCTGGAGCCTTTATATATCCATCCTTTTTCGTGCATCTTGCAGAAAACTTCGGTAACGGCCTTGTTGCAGCCTTCATCCATTGTGAAACGTTCTCTGTCCCAGTCACATGAAGAACCCATCTTCTTAAGCTGAGAGATGATCCTTCCGCCGTATTCTTTCTTCCAATCCCATGCACGCTCAAGGAACTTTTCACGGCCCAGATCTTCTTTGCTTATTCCCTCTTTTTTGAGAGTATCAATGATCCTTACTTCCGTTGCGATGGACGCATGGTCTGTTCCGGGCTGCCAGAGTGCGTTGTAACCCTGCATTCTCTTAAAGCGGATAAGGATATCCTGCATCGTGTTGTCAAGCGCATGTCCCATATGGAGCTGTCCCGTGATGTTTGGGGGCGGGATCACGATCGTAAAAGGTTTCTTTGTCTCATCTACTTCGGCATGAAAATACTTCTTGTCAAGCCAGTTTTGATAGATCCTGTCTTCCATCCCTTTGGGATTGTACGTTTTTTCCAATTCTTTCTTCATAGTCTGCCTCCTTTGGATTTGCGTCGGCAAAAAAAAGCCCTTTGCCGACATTGTCAGCAAAGGGCGTATAATACGCGGTACCACCTTTGTTCGCACATATCTTGCGACATGCGCCTTAGTAACTCCATTTAGAGTCTGCCCTGTAACGTGAGCTCACGTGCCGGGTTACTTAAGTTCACCCGACCGGTTCGGAAGCTACCTTCTGTCATTTAAGTTTAAGCGCTCTCACCACCCGCGCTCTCTCTGAAAACCGCCGTGACATACTCCTCTTCGTCATCACCTTTAT
>JAILEQ010000087.1 GCA_024687305.1 Lachnospiraceae bacterium
CTGATGGAAGACGTCATCGAGATCAGGCTTATCGACAACATCATATTGCCCAATATGATGATCTCCGATGAGACCGGATGCAAAATGCTCGATGAGAACGGCAGATGTTCCATTCACGCTCTTCGTCCCGGTTTTTGCCGTCTTTTCCCGCTCGGAAGGCTTTACGACGATAGCGGAGATTTTAAATATATATACCAGATTCACGAATGCGATCGCGATCCCAAAGGTCCTGCAAGGATATCCGACTGGATAGGCATCGACGACCTTGACAGATACGAAGCATTCATAAAAAGATGGCATGCTTTCACCAAAATGCTCGACACATATATAAAAGGACTTAAAGACACTCGGAAAAAAGAACACTTTTCGTGGCTTCTTATAAGGGTTTTCTTCGAGCCCTCTTATGATACCGAGAAAGATTTCTATACACAGTTTGAAGAAAGGATATCTTCCTACGAGGAAAACTTAAAGTCCGTCATGGATGTTAATCGATAAAAAAGCAGTCCTCGCACTTCCCGTAAGGATAGTTCCAAGCCAGAGACTTTCCGCACACGCGGCATTTTCTTCCTTCCAGCTGCTGAGTCTTTAATATCTCGATTATCCTCGATGAGATATCGCGTTTTAACATCACGATATCCGAAAGCCTTTCTCTGTGGTTAAACTTCCTAAGATACGCATAGATAAGATCGTAAACCAGATACATATCTTCAAGTTCTTCCATCTTCATCGCATCCAGATCTTCGTCAAAAGGCACTATGGCCGCCTCGATGATATCATTGATGCGGGTGTTGAGCGAAGAGCCTCCGGCTTCTTCTGCTCTCGCAAACTTTAATATCAGTTCGGTCAGAAACTGTTTGGACGACTTAAAGCCTATCATCAAAAAGTCGTAAATGAGTTTTTTGTCGCTTACAACGCTCTCGAGTTTTTTGCACAAAGAGATCTCTTCCTCGAGATCGGCCTTTTCATAAAGGCTCGAAAACTCAACATCCGACCATCTTACAAGTATCTCGCTTAAAGGCATGTCAAGATAAATGATATTCTCGGGAATGCCCATTCTCGCATAAGAGATCGTCTCAACCGATCCTTCTACCGCACGTCTTATGGCCTGATATCTGAATTCCGAAGTATAGTAGCCTGTCTCAAAAAGGCCTCTTCTGCCCGCGCGTCCCGCGATCTGTTTTATCTCGCTCACGTTTAAAAGCCTTCTGGTATGACCGTCGAACTTTTTGGTTTCAAGAAAAACTATCCTCTTTATCGGAAGATTGAGTCCCATTCCGATCGCATCGGTCGCAACAACAACTTTGGTCTCACCGTTTACAAAACGCTGAACCTCGTTCATGCGGACATCGTAGGGAAGATTCCCGTATATCATGCTGGCTTTTATGCCGTTTCTTTGAAGTTCCGCCGTGACAGCGATAACAGACTGCTTGGAAAAGACGATAAGAGCGTCCTTTTCTTCAACCGACTGCGGAAAAACAAATCTTCTTGAGTCAAAAGAAAGCGGTACTGCACGCTTGTTATGCCTCGTTTCCCAGGTATCGCCGCACTCCTCTATTATAGATGTTATAAGATCGACACATGATTCATCGGAGCAAACGTGCACTTCATCGGCACATACACCGAGTATCGCTCTCGTCCATGCTCCGCCTCTTTGCTCTTCACCGATCATCTGTCCTTCGTCGATCACGGCAACGTCGTAGATCTCACTTGTGCTCAAAGTCTCGATGGTTGCGGAGGAATGAGTCGCACCTTCAACAAATATCTCCTCCTCGCCCGTTATCATATCGCACTTGACTCCGGCATCGTTAAGGCGGTCGTATATCTCAAAAGCAAGAAGTCTTAAAGGTGCCAGATAGATACCTTTCCTTGCTCGTTTTAACGCTTCGAGCGCATCGTACGTTTTTCCTGAGTTCGTAGGGCCTATATGAAGAACAAAATGCCGCTTCATTCTCCTTGCGAGCGGATAAAGATCCGGAATGTTGGTCGGTATCTCACTCATGATCATCGTATTGAAACGCTTGTCTTCTTCAAGGAGCATATGCTCAATGTCAAGATAAATCCTGTTTTGATATATGGCATTATCAAATATCTCGCGACAACGTTCCTTGATCGCAGAAAGATGCTTTTGATAAAAAAGATGGAAATCGCGTTCAAAGTTTTCGTGAGACATCGATCTGTAACGCGATGCTTCGGGATAATTAGAAAGAACAAACATCTCTGCGGCGTCATAAGCGTTCTTTTTTGTTCTCTGTCGCCATGCCTTGCCGGCAAGCGTCGTATTTATGCCTTTTGAACGTGAATAACCCTTAATGGAACTGTAGAAGATGTTTTCAAGACTCATACGATCGATCTTCTCCTTGACCGCCGTATAGGTTATATCCGGGAAATCATAGTATTTGACGTAATCATAAACATGCTTAACGTTGTCTTTTATTATATCGAATCTGGCGGCGGAAAGCTTATCCATGCAGGCTTTTCTTGCCGCGATCAGTTCGGGCGAATTGGGATCGACCGTAATTTTTCTTTTTTTCTTTCTGTAATATGCCATCTTTTTCTTTCCATTCTTTGTATCATGATACAGTTTACAGGGTTTTGGGGATAAAAACAATCGCGCATGGCTTTTTTCCAACTTTTCAAAATATTTATTCTATTTCTTGAGTTGTATGTATGATAAATTGTTTATGAGGGTAAGCGTTTTTTTGGACAAAGGAGGTATTTCATGATAAAGAAACCGTTTAAAGACATTGAACTTTCCATGCTTGGCCTTGGAAACATGCGCTTTCACACAAGCGATCCCAAAGGTGAGAGCATTATCGACAAAGATGCGTTTGAAGTTATAGATTACGCATACAAAAACGGCATCAATTACTTTGATACCGCTCACGTATACAACAACGGAGATTCGGAGCGCTGCGTAGGCGAATGCATGAGCAAATACGACCGCAACACATTCTACGTTGCCACCAAATTTAACATCAACGCCTGCAAAGACTATAAAAAGATGTTTGATGACCAGCTTTCGCGTCTTAAGACCGATCACATCGACTTTTATCTCGTACATTGTATTCTCGACGGAAACATTGACGAATACTTAAGTTCGGGACTTGTGGACTTTCTGGAAGAAAAACGTACAGAAGGAAAGATCAGATATCTCGGCTTCTCGTCACATGCTTCAACCGCTACACTTGAGCGCTTCGCCGACAGTCATCAATTCGATTTTGCACAGATCCAGCTCAACTATTACGACTGGGTATACGGAAACTCAAAAAGCGAATATGAAGCTCTCAGAAAAAGAAATATCCCCATTATGGTAATGGAACCCGTAAGAGGCGGAAGACTTTCTTCTCTTACACCCGACTCCGAAGCGATACTCAAAAAGGCGCATCCCGAGTGGAGCATCTCCTCATGGGCTTTAAGATTTGTTAAGAGCCTTCCCGGCGTTCAGGTAGTCTTAAGCGGAATGAACAACCTTGAGCAGATAAAGGATAACATTGAAACATTCTCGACAGACGATGTGCTTTCAAAAGAGGACGAAGCGACACTCATGCAGGCATTGGAGCTTTTCAAAAAGCAGCTCACGATCCCCTGTACAGGCTGCAGATACTGTACAAAGACCTGTCCCGTACAGATCAACATTCCCGAGTACCTTACCGTTTTGAACGATGTTAAGGCTAACGGCAACTTCAATCTCTGGAAAGCCGACAAGGTTGAGTCGGAAGGAAAACCCGCAGACTGCATCGGGTGCCGTTCTTGTACCGCACAGTGTCCTCAGAGTCTTAACATTCCATTCTACATGGAAGAACTTGCAAACAAAATGAAGAAATAA
>JAILEQ010000103.1 GCA_024687305.1 Lachnospiraceae bacterium
CGTAGCTTCCGTTCTTTATTGACGCATAGTCTCCGAGATTAAAGGAACCAAACATCGTATTGCCGGTGTTTAAACTCGAGAACAACGACGATATATGTGAATTCATGTTCTTCATACGTGCCTCCCTGCAAACGAACATACAGAAACATTGTGACATAATATTAGTACTGAAGTAATTATATTGCAACGGGTGTTATCAATTTATTAGCATAGGAAATATAACGATATTTACAGCCCGTTAATAAATCGATCATATAATATTGGGGTATGTTGATGTGATCTATGGGGTGTTATACTCCCCGTATCGGCTCGGAGGAACCAAAATGATAAAAAGAATAAAGAACAATGATGTAAGAAGAAGCAGCATCTTTGACGGATACTTTAGAGGAATGAGGAAACCGTTAAGAGGGCTGCTTTCTGTGTTTATGATATTTGCGATGCTTGTCGGAGGACTTCCCTGTGATCTGTTTACGCTTTATGCGAATGCTGACGCGGTCGCAACGGTGTATACGGTTCATGTGGATGAAAATGATCCGGGGCTTTCGCTGGATCCGCCTGTGCCAACATCTGCGCAGGTTTCACAATGCTATACGGATGACATCTCCGGTAATGACAGGGCTCCGATGATCGTATATGTAAAGGACGGAACATATACAGCCCGCGAGAGTGATATCGTATTGCCTAAGATAGTGCTTGATAATGCGACCGTGGATCTCACACAAGTAAATCTTTCCAACTATCATCCCGATGATACGGATGTTATTATGTGGGGAAACAGTAAAGCGATCTTACCGGGTGTTGAGGTTTCGTATTCCGGTACAGAGCTTGCAGATAACACAGTATATGAGACGGCCGATAACAGTACCGCCCTTGATATAGCAGGAACCATCATATCGGATGTCCAGAAAGATGCTACAGAGGCAAATAAAGTAACGACATATACAGCAAATTGCGCTAAAGGCACATTTGAAGAAAAAAATATAGTCGTAAATGAGAATGTTACGCTGACTTTAAATGAGATTACAGACGACAGCAACCCGCAAAATGTCAGATTGTTACCGGCTTTGGTAAGAGCAAAAAACCTTACGGTTAAGGGTACGATCGTAATGTCCGAAGTTGATGAAAACTGTGAGGGGCCAAATTTCATAGAAATTGATGACAGCGGATCGTTTACGGTTACCGGATCGATAACTCCTGCCGACGGTTCGGTAATTGCACTTGGTGAAAAAGTAACTGTTTCGGGAATAAATCTGTATGATGATGCAGAATCAACGACTCCTTTATCTTTAACGGGAACCGACGATCAGGGGCGTGAAAGATTTATTTATGATGCGACTGCTTCAAAGTGGGTTCGTGACGGCGGACAACAGGGACCTCAGCTTGAAGACGTAACGCTTGACGCCGATTACAGACCTGAAGGTAATTACGAAGTCGCGGCATTGGTAGTCAATGCCGAAGCTACCTTATCGATCGGTACCATACATAATGCAGATCCCGGAGAAGACCAATCGGAATATGAAGGCGGATTTGTATATGCTGACAGCGTGGATATATATGGAACGATTTCTATTTTGGCTCCTGAAAACGGATGTGAGGAAGCAAATATCCTTCAGGTTCGTGAGAATGGTTTTCTTAAAATAGAAACGGGTGGAGTATTGACAGCCGTAAACGGAGCATTGCTTCAACTTGAACATAATGTTACGGTCACAGGGCTTACACTTTATGACCGGGGTGAGAATGATGAACCGGTTGCTTTTGTGAGCAGCGGAAGCACTACGGACGGCTTTGAAAGATATGAATGGGATGCGACCGAAAGCAAATGGATGCGCTGTCAGGAGGGCAACAATCCTCCACCTCCGGAAGACGGATTTTCGATCAGGATAGTAAAGAGAGAAAGCGGATCGGGAACCGGAAGTGTTACTCTTACGCAGGGCGGTTTGACGATAACAAACGGTACTGCATTAAATGACGGAAGCATTAACTATGTTTTTGATTCTGTAGACGATGTGAGTGGAAGTGATCCGATCGTTATCACCGGAACACCGACAGAAGGCAGTGTCTTGACACGTGTTTTTGTCGGGCAGGCTGAGGATGCGATCAATGATACGGCTGTACAGTTTTCGGGTAAATCATATACTTTGGATGCTGCAGCTCCGGGTCAGGAATATTACTACGAGTTCAACTTTGATGAAGACAGAACGGAATTTGCTATATTGGTTCCGGCCGAACTGGATAGTAAAAATCCGGACGTTTGCGGAAAGATAGATGTAACGGGCAATTTTGTACGAAGAGAGTTTGTTGAGACAGGAAACTATAACAAATATGTTTTCCTGCGAAATGATTATCGTAATGCAAGTGTGATCGTGGCTCCGAAAGAAGGATCAAATTGCCGGATCGATAAAGTATATGTTAAAGGCGTTGAAGATACAAGCTTATCCAACACAGAAAAGATCGAGGGTAAAACATATACCATATCGGGCGAGAAGCCTGCAGTTAATGAAGAAATACTGTTTTCTGCAACTTTTACAATAGATGAAGAGCAGATGCTTAAAGATATAGAAGGGCACGAATATGCATATTACCCGGGAGACGGAACCGACAGTGAAAAGATCGCCAAGGTAAAAAAGTACCTTGCTCAGGAAATCTGGTATGAGTATTTTGGCTTAGACAGGAAGTATATACGTTGGGGTATATACGAAGATATGGATGCTTTAAAAGCAAATCTTTCCGCCACTCCTTCGGATATCAAGACTGAAACGGGACTTACCAACGGCCTTGAAGGAATGCAATATATCGAGTTTACTATGACGGCAAGAGGCGTAGGACACAAGATAAAAGTTTATCTTTTGAATACTCCCAGAGATTTCATGATAGAGATAGGCGGAAACCGTGTATATCGCGTTCTTACGGCGCATGAAAACGGAGAAGATATGATATTCTCTTTTGAAGTCAGAACTGATCAGGACGGAAGAGAAGAAGGCGTGTATATCTTTGGTAATGGTGCGTGTGCGGTAGGTAATCTCAATCCGTCAAATGAGGAGTATGTAATAGGATGGCATATAACTCAGGAACATTCTCAATTGATGGATGATCAGGTGATAGGTGGTATTGCATGCAGACTGATCCTTTCAAAAGGAAAGGCGGATTCTTCAACTATAAAAGTTCAAGGTAGTGAGAATGCCGGCGGATGGGCGTTCGCAGATCTTGAGTATTTCGGCGCGACCGGAACAAAGGACAATCCCGGTGAAGCAACCGTATTTATGGCAAGTACCGAAGTTGAAATATCCGATGTGACATTCGAAAACTCAGAGAATGCAACCATAAGCAATGTTGCTGTTGATACATCTTCAATATCGGATAAAGCAGCAAGTGTTGCGGTCAAAAACGGAAAATTTGTGGTTTCATTCAATACCGGATATGATGATATACCGCTTGTTCTTACTATGAGCGACGGCTCGAAAAGGTATCTGGTGATTAAGAGAGTAGCTGTTTATATAGGTGAAGGAAGCAGTAACGGCGACTCTGTATTTGATCTCTTCCACAGCACATCGGCTGTGAAATATTCGGGTGTCATCGAACCGGATTCGCGTAAGGTAATATACGGAACATATTACTATACAACAGGGCATACAGAGCCTACACCGGACCAAAGAGTCGATCTGTTTGTTACGATCACTACTACGGAAGGAGTTATCAAAAAGGTCATAAGTAAAGAAGAAACCATTACTTATCACGATGGTGCACGGGATCAGATGGATCCGAACGACCCTAACTTTGTAAAAGGGTATCTGGGTACGGGATACACAAATTCATATTATGATGATTTCATATTCTGGGAAGGATCGGAAGAAGACTTCGCTAAGATCCTCAAAGTTGAAGCCATAGCTTATGATGTCGGTAACAAGAAGAGTTTCGGTGGAGTAAAAGCCGGTTCCGGAACGGGAGCTAAGTGGACAAGACAGAATTTTGGCCATTAAAAATTTATGGGAAATGCATCTATATATCAAAGGAGAGCATATGAATAAAAAACTAAGTTCCGGTATCAAAATGGTATTGGTTTGTCTTACAGTTTCAGCCACTTTCGGCTTTTGGCAATTGAATGCTTTTGCAGGCGGAACCGTTTCGGATGCATCTGCGACGGGGTCAACATTAAGTCTGACGGTAGAAGGGAAAACAGATGCAAATGTGAAGGCTGCAGTGGCGGTTCAGGTATTGGACGAGTCGGAAAACGTCCTTATGATGCAGAGTATAACCGTAAAGGGCGGCAGTTTCTCGGGAATTATCGATCTTACAGGCCTTGAACTTACCGCAGGAAAGACGTATAAAGTTCAGATAGCGGATTATGACGGCGGAGATTGGAAGACTACCGAATTTACTCCCACAGCTTCGGCTACGAGTGATACAAAACCCACCGAAAGCACGACCGTAACGACCGATCAGGGATCGGGAAGCAATTCTTCGGATTCGGTAAGTTCAGATAACGGTTCGGGCTCGGATGATGCAAATGTATCATCAAAAGATGCCGCAAAGACCGACGCTGCAAAGAAGGCGAGTACAAAGGGCACTTCAAAGAGCGTCGCAAAGAGCGAAGCAAAAGTTGAAGAAATCGAACCTACAAAGAAGGAAGTTAAGGAAGAAGAAACTCCTGTTTTAAAGGAAGAAGAAAATCCTGCTGAGGAAGAAAAGCCCGAAGAAAAAAAGCGGGGAAAAGATAAAGCAACCGACAGTGTAAAGACCGAGACAAAGATATCGGAAGATAAAGGCGGGTTACCGCTCTGGGCCAAACTTGGTATCGGTGCAGCCGGTGTTGCGGCTGCGGGATTTGCCGTTTATGCGATCGCAAAGACGTTGGGTGCCAAAAAAGAAAATGAATAACGGATCAAAAAGGGACTTTAATGAAGTCCCTTTTTTGTTATATAACTAATATATGTCATACTACAAAACCGTAAACGACTATCTTAAACAAAAATATGGCGAAAAGGTTTACAAAGTCTCGATAAACGGGGGCTTTACATGCCCAAACAGAGACGGGACGCTCGGCACGGGAGGATGCATATTCTGCTCGGGAATGGGCTCGGGAGACTTTGCACCGGAGGCTTCAATGTCGGTAAAAGATCAGATCGAAGCCGGCATAAAGCAGACAAAGGCCAAGAATCCCACCAAATTCATCGCGTATTTTCAGGCTTTTACCAATACATACGCGCCTGTGGAAAGATTGGAGCAACTGTATAAAGAAGCCATGGATCATCCAAAGATCGTAGGCCTTTCCATAGCCACAAGACCCGATTGCCTACAGGACGAAGTGCTTTCTCTTATAGAACGCCTTAACAGGATAAAACCGGTATGGGTCGAACTGGGGCTTCAGACGATAAACGAAGAAACCGCACGCTACATTCGTCGCGGGTATTCATTAAACGTATATGATGAGGCGGTGAAGAAACTTAAGGATATCGGAGCAGAGGTCATCACCCACGTCATTTTGGGGCTTCCCGGCGAAACGAAAGAAGATATGTTAAAGACCGTCGGGTATGTTGCAAAAAGCGGCGCGACGGGAATAAAACTTCAGCTTCTTCATGTGATAAGAGGAACAGATCTCGAAAAAGACTACAATGCCGGCCTCTTTGAATGCATGAGTATGGAAGAATACGTTTCTTTAATAAAGGATTGCATAGATATCCTTCCGAGAAAAATGATAATACATCGTATGACAGGTGACGGAGACAAAAGGACTCTTGTCGCACCTTTATGGAGCGCTGACAAAAAGAGGGTGCTGAATGCACTTCATGGCGCACTTGACTTTAACGGGGACAAGTGATACCATTGCAAGT
>JAILEQ010000153.1 GCA_024687305.1 Lachnospiraceae bacterium
CGATACGACAGATTACCTTATCGAAGGAGCGATCAGAGCACTTCTTGTTAATGCCGACAGGCTGTTAAAAGATCAAAAGGACGTGAATGCAAGAGGAGAGATACAATGGCTTGCAAGTGTAGCTCATAACAATTTCCTCGACGCGGGAAGACGTGCCGACTGGGGTTCTCACAGAATAGAGCATGAACTTTCGGCACAGTACAACGTCACTCACGGCGAAGGAATGGCTGTGGCCATGACGGCATGGACAAAGTATATGGCCGTTAAAAAGCCCTGGAGACTTGCTCTTTTAGCAAGCAGAGTATTCGGAGCCGACCCTTACGATTATTCTGAAACAGAGAGGGCGTTCATTCTTTCCGAAAAACTTGAAGCTTTCTTTAGAAAGCTCGGACTCAAGGTAAAGCTTTCGGAACTTGGAATAGACGATAAAGACTTTGAAGTCATGGCAAAACGCGCCACCAGAAACGGCAGCGTCGGTCATTATGAACCGCTCGATGCGGCAGCATTTGTGGAAATATTAAAACTCGCATTATGAACATAAGGAGATAATAAAATGGCAAGAGTACATTTAAAAACACCCGAAGAATTAACGGGAGAAGCTAAGAAAGCTTACGATGAGTTGAACTCAAAAGGAAAGATCACCAACATGAAGCTTGTGATGCTTCAGGATTACGGGACATACAAGGCATTCATGGGATGGTACGATTCATGGGCAAGTCTTGAGAAGACTGTAGGTTTAAGAGCCGCAACCATTTATGCTCACGCAATTTCAACAACAAACGGATGCCAGCTTTGCTCACTTTTCTTTATAAGCGACCTTAAAGAACTCGGCATCGATCCCGCAAGCTTTGAAACAAGTGAAAATGAAGCACTTCTTCAGCAGCTTGGTCAACAGATTGTAAAGGATCCCACAAAGGTATCCGATGAACTCTTAAACGGTCTCAGAAAGTTCTATACCGATGAAGAGATCATCATCATCGTAGGTTTCGGAGCTCAGATGCAGGCTACCAACAACTTCAACTCTGTTCTCGGCGTTGATGTTGACAAGAGACTTCTTCCTTTAAAGGATGAGTTTAAGCCCGCAACATGGAGAGAAGTTATCAAGTGATCGTTTTAATCCCTCCTAAACGCTTGATAAGATAGAATGTGTTTGTGAAGTGAAAAGAACAGGCAGAAGCCTGTTCTTTTTTGCGTTTCGTTAATTCATAAGTGGTACTTTAATTCTGATTATTTATGATAAGGGGAATTGTGCCCTTTTGTCGGAAAGACAAATCGGAGGGTGGAAGAAAATGAAAAGAGTCACCATTGACAAAAACGGCTTAAAAAAGGTCGTTGTCATTGTGCTTGGAATAGGACTTAACTACGTTTTGTCTTATCTTACGCATCGCTTGGAACTTCCTTTATATTTTGATACTATCGGAACGATGCTCGTTTCTTTTATTGCCGGAGTAATACCGGGAATAATCACGGCGGTTGCCACAAATGCGGTTTGTACAACCTTTAATCCCATGTCTTTATACTATTCGATAATAAATGCTCTCATTGCCATTTCGGCGTATTTCTATGCCAAAGCTGACAGTTTTAAGTCTGTTAAGAAAACGATAAGGCTCATACTTATCGCCACTTTGCTCGGTGGCGGGCTCGGAAGCGTTCTTCAATGGGTGCTTATAGGACAGCCTCAATACAGAGTTATTTCGGATATGGTCGAATCGGTAGTTGCCGCTTCTTCTATTCCTGCTTTTCCCGTATTTACGTTCTTTAATCTTATCCTTAACCTGATCGACAAAGGATTGTCTGTAGGCGTTGCCATTTTTGCTCTTCAGCTCATTCCCGAGAAGGTCCACAAAGATATTTATAACAGCGGTTGGAAACAGCGTCCTCTTAAGGAAAAAGAAGCCGAGAAGTACAACAAGCAAAGCGAAGGATTCGGACACTCCATGCGTGCGAGAGTTACCTATCTTCTGGTGATCGTTTCCGTTTCTTTGATGCTCATCATGAGCTTTTCGGCTTTGTATCTTTACTATCAGGATATCAAAGAAAAGGATACCCAGAGTGCCTGGGGTGCGGTTTCATTTGCCGCAAGTTTCATAGACACTTCAATGCTCGATGAATATGTCGAAAAAGGCATAAGAGCTCCCGGATATACCGAGACAGAGATCATGCTCTACAAGACCAGGCGTATCGCTTCGAACATTGCTTATCTTTATGTTGTAAGAATAAAAGACGATAAGTGTCAGTTTATTTTCAATCTTGACGGTGACCCCACTTCAGCGGCATACGATCCCGACGTTGTAAGTTTTCAACCCGGAGAAAGCGTTGATATAGAAGAATCTTTTAAGCCTTACCTCGAGGATCTTAAAGAAGGCAAAAAGATAGGACCCATAGAATCCAACGGAGTATGGAATCGTGTCATTACCGTTTATTATCCTGTCTTTGACAAGCACGGTGATCCGGCCTGCTATGTGGGCGCGGACGTTTCTTTGGATTACACGAGCCATTACATGTTCACTTTCATGTTCAGAGCATTCACGATAATCGCGGGATTCTTGGTGCTCGTAGTGGCCTACGGTCTTTGGAAGGCAAGCGTTTATCTTACTTATCCCATCAACGGAATAAGCTCCTATACGAATGAATTTGTAAAGCACATAAACAAAGGCGGCGATATCGCTACCCTTAACAAAGATGTCTCCAAACTAAAGAGGATGAACATCAAGACCGACGATGAAGTGGAAAATCTTTATCAGGTGCTCTGCATACTTACCGAAGGTATCACCGATCAGCTTTGGGAGACCCGTCATTATGCCGCAGCCGTTGAGAAGATGCAGTCAAGTCTTATCATCACCATGGCGGATATGGTCGAAAATCGTGACTCCGATACAGGTGCTCACGTACAAAAGACCGCCGAGTATGTTCAGATAATATGCAACGGTCTGAAGAAAAAAGGTTACTATGTCGAAAAACTCACTCCGAAGTACATTTCGGATGTCGTAAGATCGGCTCCCCTTCACGACGTCGGCAAGATTAACATTCCCGATGCCGTACTTAACAAGCCCGGAAAACTCGATCCCGACGAATACGAGATCATGAAGACCCATACCACGGCAGGAAGAAACATCCTCGAAAAAGCGATGACTACCGTATATGGCGATAACTATCTTAAAGAAGCCAGAAACATGGCCGGTTACCACCACGAGAAGTGGAACGGTAAAGGCTATCCGGACGGACTTCACGGTGAGGTCATTCCGCTCTCGGCCCGTATCATGGCCGTTGCGGATGTATTTGACGCGCTCACATCAAAGCGTGTATACAAGCCTCCGTTCCCGCTC
>JAILEQ010000155.1 GCA_024687305.1 Lachnospiraceae bacterium
CGATACGACAGATTACCTTATCGAAGGAGCGATCAGAGCACTTCTTGTTAATGCCGACAGGCTGTTAAAAGATCAAAAGGACGTGAATGCAAGAGGAGAGATACAATGGCTTGCAAGTGTAGCTCATAACAATTTCCTCGATGCGGGAAGACGTGCCGACTGGGGTTCTCACAGAATAGAGCATGAACTTTCGGCACAGTACAACGTCACTCACGGCGAAGGAATGGCGATAGCCATGACAGCATGGACAAAGTACATGGCAGATAAAAAGCCCTGGAGACTCGCACTTTTGGCAAGCAGGGTATTCGGAGCGGATCCATACGATTATTCCGAAACTGAGAGAGCTTTTATCCTTTCAGAGAAACTTGAAACTTTCTTTAGAAAGTTGGGACTCAAAGTAAGACTTTCCGAACTCGGAATAGATGACAAAGACTTTGAAGTTATGGCAAAACGCGCCACCAGAAACGGCAGCGTCGGTCATTATGAACCGCTCGATGCGGAAGCATTTGTGGAAATATTAAAACTCGCATTATGAACATAAGGAGATAATAAAATGGCAAGAGTACATTTAAAAACACCCGAAGAATTAACGGGAGAAGCTAAGAAAGCATACGATGAGTTGAACTCAAAGGGAAAGATCACCAACATGAAGCTTGTGATGCTTCAGGATTACGGGACATACAAGGCATTCATGGGCTGGTACGATTCATGGGCAAGTCTTGAGAAGACTGTAGGTTTAAGAGCCGCAACCATCTATGCTCACGCAATTTCAACAACAAACGGATGCCAGCTTTGCTCACTTTTCTTTATAAGCGACCTTAAAGAACTCGGCATCGATCCCGCAAGCTTTGAAACAAGTGAAAACGAAGCACTTCTTCAGCAGCTTGGTCAACAGATTGTAAAGGATCCCACAAAGGTATCCGACGAACTCTTAAACGGTCTTCGTAAGTTCTACTCAGACGAAGAGATCATCATTATCGTTGGTTTCGGTGCTCAGATGCAGGCAACAAACAACTTTAACTCCGTACTCGGCGTTGATGTTGATAAGAGACTTCTTCCTTTAAAGGATGAGTTTAAGCCCGCAACATGGAGAGAAGTTATCAAGTGATCGTTTTAATCCCTCCCAAAACTTGATAAATATGTGTTTGTGAAATATTTATAATATGATGGTATAATCCGCAGCTTTCCGCTATTATCTATATATAAGGATAAAGTGCGGGTGTGACGTTGACAGTTTCTGACACGCCCGGAAAGGACGGGTTTGATGGACTACAGTCAGTACGAGATATATCCATTTGACAGTGTCAGTGCTTTCAATATGTCTACCGGATACAAAGAGCGAAGCTATCAGATGCATTGGCATTCCTACGGCGAGATAATGTATGTCGGACCGGGAGAAACAAACATCTACAAAGTCAATCAGAGTACGTACGAGCTTGCGGAAGGTGACTTTGTTTTGATATGGCCGATGGAAATGCATGCTATCGTTGACGCAGACAGAAAAGAAGCGTTGGTCATACAGTTTTCCAACGCTTTCATGAATTCTTTGTTCGATCTTCGAAGGATCATGCATTTTTACAGAAATCTTCATGTGATCTGTATCCACAGTCATCCCGAGCTGGCGGCGAAATTAAAGACAATAGCCTTTAAGATGAAAGAGTATTTTTTCTCCGACATCGTCGACAAAGAATTAAGATGTTGTACTTTATTGATGGAGTTTATGCTCACTCTTGACGAACACAGAAAGGAATTTGCTCCGGAGCTGAATTCCGAAGTACAGGACAGTTACAACGACGATGTAATGAGACGTATGATCGCGGTTACCGATTATATCAAAAATAATCTGACCGCAGACGATCTTTCACAGGCAACCATGGCCGAAATGGCCGGGATAAGTAAGGACTATTTCTCAAGAATTTTTAAAAGTGTTACGGGAACGAATTACAGTAAGTGGCTGAATATGATAAGACTTGAAAAAGCGATCGAACTCTTATCCGTAAACGACCGTTCTTTGACCGAAGTGGCAATGCTTTCGGGTTTCCAGAGCATTCCGAGTTTCAACCGGGTATTCAAGGAAGAAAAAGGAATGTCTCCCGGAGATTACCGGGCATTGTTTTCGGGAAATAAATAGTTTATATATAGGCTCAGGGCCCTATTCCGTAAAGGATAGGGCCCTGAGTCTTTTGGCATATGGTTTACTTAAAGTGAAGAACACTTCTTAAACAACTTTGCTTATATCTTTGGCACTTACAAATATGATATACGAAGGCTTTCCGGAGAAAACTCGGTCATCGTCCGTACGTAATTTGTATGAAATATGCTCTCTTTCAAGCTTTTCGATCATGTTCTCTTTTTGTTCTTCCGAATTAAGAAAAATACGTTCTTTTTTTGTGAAAATACTCATGGAAAATTCCTCCTTTATCATGAATTTGTTTAGGGTTTAGGGGTTTGTCAGTTTTCACTTTGAAGTATAGTTTTTTCTTTCTGCTTTATCTTCTTGTTTTTTGACAATGCATTTATCACTTTTTGATGTAAAAAATGCGATTAAAATTGTATTTTTTGCGATTCGTTAATTTGAAAATGGTACTTTAATTCTGATTATGTATGTATAAGGGGAACATTGTCCTTTTTCCGAGAATACATATCGGAGGGTGGAAGAAAATGAAAAGAGTCACCATTGACAAAAACGGCTTAAAAAAGGTCGTTGTCATTGTGCTTGGAATAGGACTTAACTATGTTTTGTCTTATCTGACGCATCGCTTTGAACTTCCTTTGTATTTTGATACCATAGGAACGATGCTCGTTTCTTTTATTGCCGGAGTAATACCGGGAATAATCACGGCGGTTGCCACAAACGCGGTTTGTACAACCTTTAATTCCATGTCTTTATACTATTCGATAATAAATGCTCTAATTGCCATTTCGGCGTATTTCTATGCTAAAGCTGACAGTTTTAAGTCTGTTAAGAAAACGATAAGGCTCATACTTATCGCCACTTTGCTCGGTGGCGGACTCGGAAGCGTTCTTCAATGGGTGCTTATAGGACAGCCTCAATACAGAGTTATTTCGGATATGGTCGAATCGGTAGTTGCCGCTTCTTCTATTCCTGCTTTTCCCGTATTTACGATCTTTAATCTTATCCTTAACCTGATCGACAAAGGATTGTCTGTAGGCGTTGCCATCTTTGCTCTTCAGCTCATTCCCGAGAAGGTTCTCAAAGATATTTATAACAGCGGATGGAAACAGCGTCCTCTTAAGGAAAAAGAAGCCGAGAAGTACAACAAGCAAAGTGAAGGATTCGGACACTCCATGCGTGCGAGAGTTACCTATCTTCTGCTGATCGTTTCCGTTTCTTTGATGCTCATCATGAGCTTTTCGGCTTTGTATCTTTACTATCAGGATATCAAAGAAAAGGATACCCAGAGCGCCTGGAGTGCGGTTTCTTTCGCCGCCAATTTCATAGATACTTCTATGCTCGACGAATATGCCGAGAAAGGCATAAGAGTTCCCGGATATACCGAGACAGAGATAATGCTTTACAAGGTAAGACGTACCGCCTCAAACATAGCCTATCTTTATGTCGTGAGGATAAAAGACGATAAGTGCCAGTTCATTTTCGATCTTGACGGCGATCCCACTTCCGCGACATACGATCCCGACGTTGTAAGTTTTGAACCCGGAGAAAGCGTTGATATAGAAGAATCTTTTAAGCCTTACCTCGAGGATCTTAAGGAAGGCAAAAAGATAGGCCCCATAGAATCCAACAGAGTATGGAATCGTGTCATCACCGTTTATTATCCTGTCTTTGACAAGCACGGTGATCCGGCCTGCTACGTAGGCGCGGACGTTTCTTTGGATTACACGAGCCATTACATGTTCACTTTCATGTTCAGAGTATTCACGATAATCGCGGGATTTCTGGTACTCGTGGTGGCGTACGGTCTTTGGAAGGCAAGTGTTTATCTTACTTATCCCATCAACGGAATAAGTTCATATACGAATGAATTCGTAAAACATATAAGTAAAGGCAGCGACATTGCAACCCTAAACAAAGATGTATCAAAACTCAAAAGAATGAACATCACCACCGACGATGAAGTGGAAAATCTTTATCAGGTGCTTTGCATACTTACCGAGGGTATTACCGATCAGCTTTGGGAGACGCGTCACTATGCGACTGCCGTTGAAAAGATGCAGTCAAGCCTCATCATTACTATGGCTGATATGGTTGAAAACCGTGACTCCGATACCGGCGCTCACGTACAAAAGACCGCCGAGTATGTTCAGATAATATGCAACGGTCTGAAGAAAAAAGGTTATTATGTCGAAAAACTCACTCCGAAGTATATTTCGGACGTTGTAAGATCGGCTCCGCTTCACGATGTCGGAAAGATAAATATTCCCGATGCGGTGCTTAACAAGCCCGGAAAGCTCGATCCCGATGAGTACGAGATAATGAAGACTCATACCACGGCAGGAAGAAACATCATCGAAAAGGCAATGTCCAACATATACGGAGACAACTATCTTAAAGAGGCAAGGAACATGGCCGGTTATCACCACGAGAAGTGGAACGGTAAAGGCTATCCGGACGGACTTCACGGTGAGGTCATTCCGCTCTCGGCCCGTATCATGGCCGTTGCGGATGTATTTGACGCGCTCACATCAAAGCGTGTATACAAGCCTCCGTTCCCGCTC
>JAILEQ010000168.1 GCA_024687305.1 Lachnospiraceae bacterium
ACCGGAAAAATCAAACTTACTCGATTTATAAACGTCCTGAATGTTAAGACGTTCTTTGGTTATGGCCGCATAAGCACATACAAAAGATCGAGATAACGGAACAGGCGGTATCGCATCCGCTCCGGTCGAAGAACTGAGCGATACATTCTGTGATCTCGTGATCACGTGTTTAAAATGAAGATAATCGTCTTCAAGCAGATATATCGTTCCCGCGTCGCAGTTGCCGATCAGCATAGCCTCACGAAGAATGACTTCGAAAAGCTTGTCCGAATCGACCTGTGAAGATAAAAGAATCGTCAAATTAACAAATCGGTTTATATCGTAATACATCTGTTTCCCCATTTTATTACAGCCATTCACGGACGTAATTAAGTACTCGTTCCTTTGGTAAGGGTTTCGAGAAGTAGTAACCCTGAATATACTCTACGCCGAGCTTTTTGAAGTTAAGGTACTGCTCTTCGGTCTCGATACCCTCAACAACTATCTCCATGCCAAGGCGGTGTACCATATCGACGGTGTATTCCGTTGCGACTCTCGCCTTCTCGGAAGAATCGTAAGCGATGGTGATGGAACGGTCGATCTTGATTATCTTAAGGGGCATTCCTACCATGTAAGTGAGGTTCGAATAGCCCGAGCCGTAATCGTCCAAAGAAAAGCTGGTGCCGTAGGCGATAAGATCGTCCATATTTCTTTCAAGAGTGTATCTTGTGTTGATGGCGGCGGTTTCGGTTATCTCAAGATTTATCCTGTGAGGCGGTATACCGTACTCTGCCATGATGTTCTTGAAGTTCTTGGCAAGGTCGTCCTGCATACACTGAACTACAGAAAGATTGACTTCGATATACTCTATTCCGTAATCTTCTATCTTGCTTTGACGAACGAACTCACAAACCTTTCTGAATACCATTTCACCGAGGGTCAGTATCATACCGTTCTTCTCGGCATATTCAATGAAGTCACCGGGCATTATGAGTTTTCCGTTCTCGTCTTTGATACGCACCAAAGCCTCCATTGAGGAGAACTTGCCTTCACGTATGTTGTAGATCGGCTGATAATACATCTCAACCGCATCGTTTGAGATGGCCCATTCAAGAGCATGCTGGATCTCGAGAGTTCTTGTTCTTTTTTCCAATGCTTCATCGTCGATGAGAAGCGGTGTATCATTTGTTTTGCCCGACTCATACGCGAAATAATGCACGACCTCTTCAAGTTCGTCTACGCTTTCAAAATCGCATATGTCGACGAGATAAGAAATACCTGTTTCTATCTGAACCTGAGTCTGATCTATCTCCCAAGGAAAAGACATACGTTTGAATACCAGATCCACCACTCTGTCAAGTTCCTTGTCCGATTCAAGAGCTATGGTCAAGAGATTGTCCTCAAGCCTGAAGATCAATGTATTGGGAATATCCTGTAAAAAGGCACATACAGACGTTATCACCGCCGATACGGTCTTGTTACCGAATATCTCATTTATAGCATTTAAGTTGTTTATGGAAATGCTTATGAGCGGCTTATGACGATGGAATCTGATATTTTCTTCCATCAGCATATGGAATCCTTTTTTGTTGAAAACATTCTCAACAAAATCAAGATGGTACTCGGGGTTTTCAAGTCTGCAATACATATAAACGATAGCAAGCGACATCACAAACGACACGAGCAGAAGTTCATTTGCAAAAAACTGGAGAATACCCGCTGCCAGCCAGCAAACAAGCCATGCATAAACCGCGATCCTTCTTCTCTTTCTGATCACGGATTTCTCCCATATGACCATGATAAGAGTCGTTATTATATGAAATGCACAGAAAACATATGTGATAAAAACGGTAATACCTTCCGTATAAACCGTACCGTCTTCGGGATTTACGTGAATGCCGGTCTTAAACAGTATAAGAACGACCGTTTCAATGATAAAAGGAATGACTGTAAGATTACGCCATATGGGCTTTATCTTGTAACTGATCTCAGCTACGGCAAACCATGCGGAAAGACATGCCACCAATACGATCGATAAAAGATAAAGTTCACAGAAAAACTGAACCACAAATTCGGGAAGTCTGTCTCGGTAGTTTATCACAACGATCGATGTGATATCCAAAGATATGCTTATGAGCGTGCCGACAAGAAGCCTTATGAACGCAAGCTCCGAAGCAAAATTGAGTCTCTTTTGATTGAAGCACATTGCCGCTACGACAAGCGATAAGACAAGTGCCGCTACCTGAAATTGAATATTCCAAACCATCATGTTCCCTCGCATGAAAAAGAACCCTATTAATGAATATCAAAAGAACAACCACATAATAACCCGATATAGAAATATCTTAACATTTTTATCATTCAATCGCCACATGTTTTTGTTATGAACACTACAAAAACACACTTTAAAGTGATACTATTTTTTTATGATAAGAAATATTGATCTGAGTAAAGTAACGGACAACAGACTATATACAAAAGATGACATCGTAAACATCTCGTGTGACGGCTGCAAAGGGTGCAGCGACTGCTGTAAAAGCGTCGGCGATTCGATAATACTCGATCCCTTTGACATGTATAATCTTTCAAAAGCCACCGGCAAGAGTTTCGAGGCTCTGATGGAAGACGTCATCGAGATCAGGCTTATCGACAACATCATATTGCCCAATATGATGATCTCCGATGAGACCGGATGCAAAATGCTCGATGAGAACGGCAGATGTTCCATTCACGCTCTTCGTCCCGGTTTTTGCCGT
>JAILEQ010000177.1 GCA_024687305.1 Lachnospiraceae bacterium
TGCGAACTTGCTTGTCAGAACTATGCGGTTAAGCGTCTTTACAAGCATGTTTCCCGGTCTTTTATATTTCTCAAGTCCCGGAAAAGCATCTTCTCTTTTCTCGTCGTATTCGAACACTTCTTTGAAAATGCCACTTTCAAGAAACCTTTTCTTCGAATCTTTAAAATCGTTTGAAAGCTTCGATAAAACCATCGTGGCATCGCCGAAGTCTTTGCCTTCTTTGCGAGCTTTGTCTCTTAAAGCAAATTCTTTCAGAAAAGATATATATGCATGATAAAAAGTGTGACACACATATATGCGGTCGTTCATTTCTTTACTCCTTTGACCTTCATGATGAGACGGTGAGCTCTTTTGACCGCTACCGGCGCAGCACAAAGACGTGTGAGGTTTCTTTTTTCCTTATCCGTAAGGAACGGATTGGTCTTCCAGAAAGATTTCTCGCTTCTTATCTCATTTATAACTTTCATGTAGCAGGCATTGTCTTCGCGCATGAGTTCCACCGGGATGTGGAGCAAAAACATAAGACGCTGCACATATCTGAAGCGCTCGGTCTCCTTTACGCACGAAGGAAAGCGCTCTTTCATGACTTCAAAAGCGTAGTCGCTGTTATCGATCACAGCCTCATAAAGGTGCGCCTTATAGCCGCTTCTCTGGTTGCTGCCGTGGCGGATGAGTATGTTGTAATGCGGTTCCTCTATCGAATACACACCGCTTGTATGCTGCAGCATCTCAACTATCATGAGAAAGTCTTCGTTGAGTTTATGCTCGGAGAAAGAAAATTTCTTGCAAAATTCCGCTCTTATAAGCTTGGTGCAAAAAGAAGAATCTCCTTCGTGAAGCATAAGGAGCCTGAAATCTTCTTCTGCGGGAATGAACGTAGTTTTGCCCGTGGAAAGGCGGGGGCCCTTTAACAGTTCGCCGTCTTCGGAATAATCCATGCTCATGACTTCGGCAATGTCGGCTTCATTTTCACTTACGGCTTTGTAGAGCGCTTCGTACATTGTCTCGTCAGCCCAGTCGTCGGCGTCAAGAAAACCGATATACGCTCCTGTCGCTTCTTTTATACCGACATTCCTGGCCGTGCTCGATCCGCCGTTTTCTTTGTGAATGACACGGATGCGGGAGTCGTTCATCGCATAAAGATCGCATATCTTGCCGCTGTCGTCCGAAGAACCGTCATCAACCAGGATGATCTCAAGGTTCTGATAAGTCTGGGCGATCACGTGATCAAGACAGTTCCTTATGTATTTTTCAACGTTGTAAACAGGTATAATGACGCTTATTTTTTCTTTTTCCATGAATTCAGTTTTCCGTTTATCTTGTTTGATAAGGTTATCAGGTTAAAGGGACGTTTGCATTTTACTATTCCGAAATATCTTGCGGCGGTCTCAACGTCCGGGTAAGAGCCGTGTTTTACAAAATATTTGTACATTCTTATGAATCCCTTGTCTTTTTCCGCCGGAAGATGCCATATCGAAACGGGATTGCTCTGCGTTACCGTGGACACAAGGTAAAAATCTTCGGTCCAGAACCGGAATATGTAAGGAGTAGCACAGATCACGGGGATCTCTTTGTATAAAAGAGCGGCGCATATGGAAAGAAGCGATTCATCGCCTATGAGCTTTTCAACATTAAAACCGTCTTCTTTTATCTTTTCAAAGCATTCTTTCATACTTGCCACATAGCGGGACAGAAACTTCACGTTACCGCAAACAAACTCTCCGCCGTAGTGAGTTATCGGAAGTACCGCTGCCTCTTTTGGATAAAGCCTCTCAAAGTCACGTCTTATGATATCCCTGTCGGAGTGCGAATAGGTATGTCCGAGCGGATACAATACGAGTCCGCGGTCGGCTTCCTTCCAAAGATCCTCACACGAAAGATTTGAATACGTATCGGCATCTGTCAGCAATATGCGCTCGTACTCATTCTCCGAAACCCATTTACTCAGGACATTAAGCTTAAAGAAAGCGAGTGACCACTGGAACGTTTCGGGGAGCACAAAGTCCGTAAACTCCATGACCCTGATGCCTACGTGGGCTTTTGAAAAACGATCCTTCCACTCAGGTGACAGGTCACAGTTGATGCTTAAGATAACGTCATCATCGGGGTTTTTAAGTTTAGCCGAAGAAAGCGAAACAAAGATGTTTTTTAAATACATCTCTTTTGTCGCATCGTCTGCCGTTTTGTTGAGTTGTATGCTGGTCATGTAGCCTTCTTTGAACGCAAAGGCCGCCGTTATAAGATTTTTCATACTCTCTTATGCTACTCTTATATACTTAGTTTAAATTTAATTCGATTTGAAGAAATCTTTAAGTTTGTTAAGAAGCGTGATCTTGTCGATCGTTTTCAACAGATAATCTGCGGGTTTAAGTCCGACTACCGAAAGGACGCTCTCCACATCACCGTGACCTGTAAGGAACATTACGGGAATGTGTCCGGTCTCGGTGTCGTTTTCGAGCATCTCCAAAACCTGCGGACCGTTTGCGACCGGCATCTCATAATCGAGTAAGATAAGATCTGCCTTGTTTCTCGCAAGATAGCTTATCGCCTGTACTCCGCTTGATGCCATTCCAACGTGATAATCGGTTTTAAGCCATTCGTAAACGGTTCTCATGTAGGTGATGTCATCGTCAACAATGAGTACGGTCTTTTTGCGATTTTCGCCTGTGTTCTCTTCCATGTATTTTCGAACGGTCTTTATAAGATTCTCCGTATTTAAAGGTCGCTTGAACCATTCCATGATAAGAGTCTCGGGAATCGTCTTTTTGATGATATCATATTCCGCTTCATCACCGATAACTATGATCTTGCGATCGAGATCGCTCGCCATATCTTTAAGATACACAAAGGTCTTTGTCATATCTTCCATGTTTTCGCTCATGAAGATTATGATAAGTTCCGTTTCTTCTCTCAAAGGATCGATCTCTTTTATCTGGCCGGTAAGTAAAACGGCATTCAATCTTTCCGCATTGATCTTTGAAACAAGACCTTTTGCAAGAAAGCTTTCGGTTGGGCTTATTACAAGTATCTTCCCTCTTGTTGAATCGTCCATTCTCTCCTCCTAATCGTTAAGTCTTTCATCTGCGATCGCCTTTATGGCATCCCAATCGAGACTGAAAAGTTTTTCGCTTATAGTATCTATGGCTTTTTTATCTTCGTCGTTAAGCCTGTATTCTTTTATGTCGTTAAGCACCTGTTCCATCATACCAAAATCCATGCTGTCTGTAATCTCTTTGATGGTCTCAAATGCTTCATTTCTCATCGCGGGAGTTATATCTTTTAACTCCTCATCCGCTTTATCGTCAAGAAGACTTGTTCCGAGCGCTCTGTAATCGCTTAAAAGTTTTGCGGTATTGTGCCCTATAAACTCAAGATCCCTTCCTTTTCCCGCTTCTTCCAGTGCTTTTGCAAGTTCGGAAAGAGCATCGGCACCGATTATGCGTGCAGAGCTTTTTAGCGCATGTACTTTTACGGTATATGTGTCGTAATCTTTGTCTTTGTACAGTTTTTCGATCTCGTCGGCTTTGTAAGAAGAAGTCTTTGCGAACACATCAACAACCGACAGATAGCTTTCAACGCTTCCGCAGTTCGAAAGGCCTTTCTTTGTATCCAGTCCTTCAATTCTTAACCATCCGTCGGGAAGCTTCATGTCGTCGACCGCGGTTTCTTCTGCCCCTTCGGCATTAAGAACTTTTTCTTTCGGAAGGTATTCTTTTAACATCTCCTCAAGTTTTCGCCCATCGACAGGCTTTGAGAGATAATCGCAGAATCCGGCTTCAAGATACATGTCTCGTGCGCCCGATACGGCATTGGCCGTAAGTGCAATGTATACCGTCGTTTTATCGGGAGACTGCTCTTTTAACTTTTTAAGCGTCTCTATTCCGTCCATCTTAGGCATCATATGATCGACAAATATGATGTCGTAATCGTTTACCGCATCTTTTTCGATCGCTTCAAATCCGGAACATGCCGTGTCGATGTTTATCTTTGTTCTCTTTAAAAGGTTCTCGATAACGGTAAGGTTCATCTCCGTATCATCTACAACAAGAATATGAGCGTCGGGTGCGTGGAAGAGTTCTTTGTAGCCCGTGCCCCCACTGTTATCGGTTCCGAATCCGTCGGAGAAATCACCGACAGGCTCCCACTTTATGACGGTCTGCTTTACGGTGAACGAAAACTGAGAACCTTCTCCGTAAACGCTTTTAACATCAAGCTTGCTGTCCATAAGAGACAACAGCTGTCTGACAATGCTCATGCCAAGTCCGGTTCCCTCTATCGAACGGTTTCTTTTTTCCTCTATACGTGAGAAAGGTGAAAAGAGCTTATCCATATCCTCTTCCTTCATGCCGATACCGGTGTCGGTAACCTTAAACGAAAGGCCTATCTCCTGATCGGACAGTTTCTCGTAGTTAACATCTAACGTAACTTCACCCTTTTCGGTATACTTGACGGCATTCGTAAGAAGATTAATGACGGTCTGCTTTAGCCTTATCTCGTCGCCGAAAAGCATGTGAGGGATAGAAGGATCGACGTTTACGTTCAGTTTAAGCCCCTTCTTGTCGGCTCTTGATCTTATCATGTTGACAAGATCGTTTATGACCGAAGAAAGCTCATAACGCGTGGGAATGATCTCCATCCTGCCTTCTTCGATCTTTGAAAAATCAAGAATGTCATTTACCAGAGAAAGAAGCGTTTTTCCCGCATTTTTGATGTCTGAAGCGTAAGCGCGGATGCCCTCCTCGCCGCTTTCTCTTAATATCATCTCATCCATTCCGAGAACGGCGTTAATGGGCGTTCTTATCTCGTGAGACATATTTGCAAGGAAATGCGATTTGGCCTTGTTGGCTTCATCGGCTATCTCCTTTTGTTTTTCAAGTTCGCTCGTGTATTCGTAAAGCTTTGTATCATCTGAGAGAGAATAAAGTTTTCCTGCGTTCTTGCCGTCTCTTGAAAGGTCCACTACCTGAGGGGTATAAACGCGCCCTTTCATCCTTATGGGCACACCGTTTTCCATCGAACGGCGGATCATACCCAAAACAAGTTCCGAATTGTAACGAAGTCCCGGGAATATGCTCTCGGCTGTCTTATTGTAAAAACCGATCCTTTCGCTCGTATCAACCGCAAGAATGGCATCGGAAAGTTCGTCGACGATATAGTCTCTCGCAAGGTCTTCGGTGCTCAAAAGCTTGTATTTAAAGATCGCAACAAAGATAAATATCGATGCGATCGGAAAACTGGGCATGGTAAAATCGTAAACTCTTGTAACCGCAAGCAGTTTAAACGTTTCCACTATAAGGAAGCCGCTCTGCACAGCCATTGCAAGGACTATCATCAAAACACGCTTTTTCGCAATGCTTTCTTTTTCCCTTATTAACGCTCTGAACAACAGGAAAATGCCCCAAACCATATGAACGAACAGCAACGCGTTCCAGAAATGATGAACTATCCCGTTTTCGTGCGAATAAACAGGGAACCCGGCAGCCTGATAGAAATGGGTGTTTTTGTAGTAAAGGCCCGTCGATTCGGTAAAGCAGACCATTATATGAGTGAATATATTTGAAAACAAAAAGAAATACTTGATGCCTGTCGGCATTTTGTAGCGTACAAGCTCACAGATAAACAAAAGCAGCATAAAGCTCGTCCACACTCTTCCGAAGTAGCTGAGTTTAAGTGCCGTCATATATGCTTCTTCCGTTTTGGATGTCAGTTCAAAGAGATAACCGATATTGTTAATAAGAGAACAGGCCGAGGCCAAAAAAAGAAAGAAATTAACGGAATCTTTTGTTGTTCTGATAACTACAACGCATTCGATAAAAATGATCGCAATACTGATGCATTGTATGGCCAATATGATCTGGTACATCTTTCCTCCAAAGTTCGC
>JAILEQ010000189.1 GCA_024687305.1 Lachnospiraceae bacterium
GGCGGTTTCTCATGTGATTGAGGACTTCCTTGGTAAACTCCTGAGTACGCTCGTCCGTCATATCCGCACGAAGCCAGTTTGCATTAAGTCCAACTTCGTTCATACCGATAAGACCGATAGTTGAGAAGTGATTGTCAAAGCTTCCGAGATATCTCTTGGTATAAGGATAAAGGCCTTCATCCATAAGTTTGGTGATGACGCCTCTCTTAACCTTAAGAGAACGTGCCGCGATATCCATAAGTCTGTTGAGACGCTTAAAGAAATCGTCTTTGTTGACCGAAAGGTATGCGATACGGGGCATGTTGATCGTAACAACGCCAACCGAACCCGTTGACTCGCCCGAACCGAAGAAACCGCCTGATTTCTTACGAAGTTCACGAAGGTCAAGACGTAAACGACAGCACATTGAACGAACATCGCTGGGTTCCATATCGGAATTTACGTAGTTTGAGAAATAAGGTGTTCCGTACTTTGATGTCATCTCGAAAAGAAGCTTGTTGTTTTCTGTTTCGGACCAGTCAAAGTCTTTCGTGATCGAGTAAGTGGGGATGGGATACTGGAAGCCTCTGCCGTTGGCATCGCCTTCGATCATGGTCTCGATAAAGGCCTTGTTGATCATATCCATTTCCTTCTTACAATCTTTGTAGCAGAAATTCTGAGGCTGTCCGCCTATAATACAGGGAAGCTCCGCAAGATCGTTCGGAACCGTCCAGTCAAGAGTGATATTGGAGAACGGAGCCTGTGTTCCCCAGCGGCTGGGTGTGTTAACGCCGTAAACAAATGCCTCTATGCACTTTTTAACTTCGGGATAAGATAAATTATCTGCTTTAACAAACGGTGCAAGATAAGTATCGAATGATGAAAATGCCTGAGCGCCTGCCCACTCATTCTGCATGATACCGAGGAAATTGACCATCTGATTGCAAAGAACCGATAAGTGCTTAGCGGGAGCGGATGTGATCTTTCCGGGAATACCGCCGAGTCCTTCGGTGATGAGCTGTTTCAAAGACCAGCCTGCACAATAACCCGTAAGCATCGAAAGATCGTGGATATGGATGTCCGCATTGCGGTGTGCCTCTGCTATCTCTTCGTCGTATATTTCACTTAACCAGTAGTTGGCCGTTACGGCACCCGAGTTGGAAAGGATAAGACCGCCTACGGAATACGTAACCGTAGAGTTCTCCTTTACACGCCAGTCTTCAACCTTAACGTAGCTGTTTACAACATCCTTGTAATCAAGAATGGTGGATTTCATGACACGCATCTTTTCACGCTGTTTACGATAAAGAATATATGCCTTTGCAACCTCTACATATCCGGTCTGCTCCAGAACCTTTTCTACGCTGTCCTGAATGTCTTCGACGTGGATCTGTCCGTCTTTAACCTTGCTCTGGAAGTCAGCGGTAACGCGAAGCGCAAGCAAGTCGATAATGTCGTTTGTGTACTCCATTTCCGTTGCCACAAATGCCTTCATGATGGCATCACTGATTCTGGTAAGGGTAAAGTCGGATACTTCACCGTCTCTCTTAACTACCTGATACATATTACTGAATTCTCCCTCCAAAAAATTGCGTCATACCCCAAATTCCGCGACCATATTTAGTGTATCAAACGAAATTATTAAAGTCAACGACTAAACACAATATATCGCAAAATAATAATTATGTCAACACTAAATATTGTGTTTTGAGATCTCTTTTGCGCATCAAAAAAGGGCGAAAACCGCGTGTTTTCACCCTTTTGCAAAATACAATATATTGTGTATTAAATAAAATACAATCTTAAATAACAGGATCGATACAACTTATGTCAATTTATAAGATAAGAAAAACTTAAAAATATCTTCTGTTTTGTAAAAATTTGATTAATCTACCTTGTCAGAAGGAACTCATATTCTCTCGCGGCAGCTTCATCCTTGGGATACTTTGCAAGATATGTCTCCATCTTTGTGCGGGCCGTTTCAAAATCGAGCAGATACTCGTATGCGACCGCTTCGTTGTACATCAGATCCTGCTGCCACATGGGATCGTCGAGATTAAGTCCCGACTCGAAAGCCGAAAGCGCTGCCGGATAATCTTCCATCCTCATACGACATACACCGAGCTGATTGTAAACGGAGGCATTGTTGCCTTTGTCGGAAAGGTAAGTATTGTAAAGGCTTGCGGCGTAGCTGTAATCGTTTATCGCCTCGTAAGTCTTTCCGAGCATGAGTATCGTATCGGGATCGGTCATATCCTTTCCCTTCTCAAGATATACTCTCGCATCGGAGTATTCGCCGAGATAATAGCATATCCTTCCTTTATCGTAATCGCTCATCGCCTTCGCTTCTTCGAGCGTAGCCTTAAGGTAAGCTCTCGCGTCCTGCTCGTAACCGGCTTCACACATATTAAAGAAGATATCTATATGAGTATCGTAGTTTTTGGGATCGGCCGATGTTACCTTAAGAAAATCCTCTTCGGCGCCGGTACGGTCACCGAGTTTAAGTTTTGAAAGCGCTCTGTAGTAATAAGCGTCTGTTTCCTTGGGCTTTAAAGTGAGGATGTTATCATATATCGTTACGGCTTCTTCGTACCTGCCGCACAGATAGTAAGTATATCCGAGATAGAAATTGATGTCGTAATCAACAGGCTTTATAATGCCCCTGCTTTCGGAAAGTGCCGAAATAAAAGCCTCGATCGCGGCATCGTAATTGCCTTCGTCGAGAGCCTGGATGCCCTGTCTTCTGTATACTTCTTTATGATCTTCGCTTTTGCCGCACGCACATAATACAACTATCATGCATGTAAGCACAAAGAACAAACCTTTCTTCAAACCCGGACTCCTTTTCAGATCGTTGATATCCGCTCTCTATGATATCATATCCGAAAGCATTTTACAGATAAACTTTTTTTAATTTTCTTATTTATTGGAGAGTTTCGCTTGTGATACCTTTTATAATAGAGTATAGTTTTAGAGTATTGATCTCAAATAAGAACAGGAGAATAGATTATGGGTGGATTTTTCGGCGTTGCAGCCAAAGACGACTGCGTTTTTGATTTGTTTTTCGGTGTTGACTACCATTCTCACCTCGGTACAAGGCGAGGCGGTATGTGTGTCTACGACAAAGAAAAGGGCTTCGACAGAGCCATACACAACATAGAAAACTCTCCTTTCAGGACCAAATTCGATCACGATTTCCAGGATATGCACGGTTCACTCGGAATAGGCTGTATCTCAGACTTTGAGCCTCAGCCCCTGACCGTTCGTTCTCATCACGGCACTTATGCCATCACGACCGTCAGCAAGATAAACAACGTTGACGAACTTACCAAAAAAGTATTTGAAAAAGGTCATTCTCATTTCCTTGAAATGAGCGGCGGCGAAATTAACGCCACCGAACTTGTGGCCGCTTTAATAAACGAAAAAGAAAACATCATCGAAGGCATCAACTACGCCCTCGAATCGATCGACGGCTCATTGTCACTGCTTCTTCTTACCCCAAAGGGCATCTACTGTGCCCGCGACAGGCTGGGACGTACTCCGGTCGTGATCGGTCGCAAGCAGGACGCATACTGCGCTTCGTTTGAAGATTTCGCATACAGGAACATAGGTTACACGAGTTTCAAGGAACTCGGTCCCGGAGAGATAGGCATAATCACGAGCGACAACTACTTACAGCTTAAGGCTCCCGGCAAAGAAATGAAGATATGTACCTTCTTATGGATCTACTACGGTTATCCGTCAAGTTCCTACGAAGGTATAAGCGTCGAAAAGATGCGTTACAACTGCGGTGCCAAGATGGCGAAGCGCGACCACGTTACCCCCGACGTCGTAGCCGGCGTTCCCGACTCCGGTCTGGCCCATGCGATCGGATATGCCAACGAATCGGGCGTACCGTTCTCGAGACCTTTTATAAAGTACACGCCTACGTGGCCACGTTCGTTCATGCCCACGATGCAAAGCCAGCGTAACCTCATAGCCAAGATGAAGCTTCTCGCCGTAGAAGATCTCATTCGCGACAAAAAGCTTCTTCTCATAGACGACTCGATAGTCAGAGGCACACAGCTCAGAGAAACGACGGAATTCTTATATCAGTCAGGTGCAAAAGAAGTTCACATCCGCCCCGCCTGCCCTCCGCTCCTCTACGGCTGTAAATATCTTAACTTTTCGCGTTCTTCGTCGGAAATGGACCTTATCACCCGTCGTGTTATCGCCCGCCTCGAAAACGGCAACGTGACCGACGAAGTGCTTGAAGAATATGCCAATCCCGACAGCGAAAAGTACGAAGCAATGGTCGAAGAGATCAGAAAAGAACTTAACTTCACCTCACTTCGTTTCAACCGTCTCGACGACATGCTCGATGCGGTCGGCATAGACAAATGCAAACTCTGTACCTACTGCTGGGACGGAAAAGAATAAAAGACAATTCAGTACAAAGAAAACGAGGATCAAAAAATGGACAAACGTGAAATAGCACTTAAGCAGCACGAAGAATGGGCCGGCAAGATCGAAGTCATCAGCCGTGCCAGCGTATCAAATAAAGAAGAACTCTCCGTAGCCTACACTCCCGGCGTAGCGGAGCCCTGTCTTGAGATTCAAAAAGACGTCGATCTTTCATACAAATACACACGCCGTCACAACCTTGTGGCCGTTATCACCGACGGAACCGCAGTTCTCGGACTCGGAGACATCGGACCCGAAGCGGGCATGCCCGTTATGGAAGGCAAATGTGCCCTCTTCAAAAGTTTCGGTGACGTAGACGCATTCCCTCTTTGCATCCGTTCAAAGGACGTAGACGAGATCGTAAACACCGTTAAACTCCTTGCCGGAAGCTTCGGAGGCGTCAACCTTGAAGACATCTCCGCTCCCCGCTGCTTTGAGATCGAACGCCGCCTCAAAGAATGCTGTGACATCCCGATCTTCCACGACGATCAGCACGGAACCGCAGTCGTAGTTCTCGCAGCCATGATCAACGCACTTAAGATCGTTAAAAAAGACATCAAAGACATCAAAGTCGTAACAAGCGGTGCCGGTGCAGCCGGAATCGCCATCATAAAGCTTCTTGTGAGCATGGGCCTTAAAAACGTCATCATGTGTGACCGTCAGGGTGCCATCTACGAAGGACGCGAAGGTCTTAACTCCGAAAAGATCGAAATGGCCAAGATCACCAACAAGGCCAAAGAAAAAGGAACTCTCGCCGAAGTTATCAAAGGAGCCGACGTATTCATCGGCGTATCCGCACCCGGAACGGTTACAACCGAAATGGTAAAGACAATGGCCAAAGACGCCATCCTCTTTCCCATGGCAAACCCCGTTCCCGAGATCAC
>JAILEQ010000052.1 GCA_024687305.1 Lachnospiraceae bacterium
GACCGGGATAAAGGACTGGCTGGTAAAGAAGATGTCATATATTGCCAAGAAGATGCCGTCAGCCAAGATCGAGGAAGCGATCGAAGCATGCGCCGGGGCAGAAGAAGCCATAAAGACGGGCAACATGGTTGACGTTCTTGCGATAGAGTTATTGATCATCTCACTTTCAAATGCCGCGGGATATTGAAAATAAAGGATTTTTGATGTTTTTTATTTTTACAATAAAGCAATGATTGAGTACGATATACGGTACACCTTCGGTGATAATCTTTGGTTGTAAACAAAACAGGCAATCCAAAAGGAGATCGTCATGAAGAAGAACATCATCGTATACGCACTCGCAGCAATATTACTTGCAACTTCACTTTTTACTCTTTTTTCGATAAAGGCATCGGGCAGCAATCCCGTCATTTCAAAGCAAAACGTACAGGCCGAAAAAGAGTATGTAAAAGCCTTAAAGGAAGTGCTTAAAGAAAACAGCCTTCCAAATGCCGGTATCACTCTTACAAAAACAAGCGACGGATACACGACCGAATATACGGTGTGCATTCACACGGGGCTGGAAGAAAGTGAAGAATTACTGAATGAGTTAAACGCGGTAGATCCTAAAATAGAAGGGTCATCGGTTTACATAAATTTATCATGATGCTTTTGGCATCACGGAGGACAGCATGAGGGAAACACCCAGGGAATTTGAGATCTACAGACACTTTAAAGGTGATAACTATCAGATAGTCACCACGGCGATTCATTCCGAAACCGGAGAAGAACTTGTTATTTACAAAGCACTCTACGGTGAAGGCAAAACATATGCAAGACCGCTTGATATGTTCCTTAGCGAAGTGGACAGGGAAAAATATCCGAACGCCGATCAAAAGTACAGATTCGAAAAGCAGGAGATGGCTGCCGATCCGGGTGTGATGGAATTCCTTGCCGCCGAGACTGCCGAGGAGCGGATAAAGATACTTAACAAGATGGAGCTGCGTATAACCGATTCGATGATCGATACGATGGCGATGTCTTTGGACATTGACGTAAAGCAGGGCCCCGTTTCGGAAAGATTTGACGATCTTAAAGGATGCCTCGAAACGATAAAGCGATTTGAAACCAACAGATTAAGATAAAGCGGGATCGTATTATCCCGCAAAGCGGAGGTAATCATGCCCTACAAACTTGATAACAAACTGGTGGTCGGAGTTTCTTCAAGAGCACTTTTCGACCTTACTTACGAAAACGAGATATTTGAAAAAGAAGGAGTCGACGCTTACTGCAAATACCAGGTTGAACACGAAAAAGACCTGTTAAACCCCGGCCCCGGATTCAAACTTATAAAGGCGCTTTTAAAGATAAACGATCTTAAGGGATACGAGGGCAGAGTCGAAGTCATCATAATGTCACGTAACAGTGCCGACACATCACTTCGCGTGTTCAATTCGATCGAGCATTACGGACTCAATATCACTCGTGCCGTGCTGGCAAGCGGCGGAAGTCTTGCTCCTTACTTAAACGCATTTAAGACGGATCTTTTTCTTTCTGCATATGAAGACGATGTGCAGAGTGCGATCAATTCGGGTATCGCCGCCGGTATCATATGTACCGATTCCGGACGCGATTACAATACAGACGAAGATATCAAACAGATCAGAATAGCATTTGACGGAGACGCCGTTCTTTTCACCGACGAATCCGAAATGATATACCAAAGAGAAGGGCTTGAAGCATTCGACGAGAACGAAAAGAAGAACGCGGATAAGCCACTCCCTCAGGGACCGTTCGCAAAGTTCTTAAAAACGATATCGGATCTTCAAAGAGAATTCGATCCTTCGGAGGTGCCCATACGGACAGCGCTTGTCACTGCGAGAAGCGCTCCCGCTCACGAGCGGGTGATAAGAACATTAAGAGCATGGAACGTGCGTATAGACGAAGCATTTTTCCTCGGCGGCATCCAAAAGAAGGATGTGCTTGAGGCTTTTGGCGCGCATATTTTCTTTGACGATCAGGCCGTACATACAGACCCGGCATCAGAAGTTGTTCCCAGTGCGCGTGTGCCCTATAGGAATCAGAAATCTTCCAAGAAGATTTCTGAACCCAATGTTCAGGGTTAGGAACATTGGGTTGCCGAAGGCATTCCGCAGTTGCTTTGGTGTTTCACAAAGCAACTGTTACCGATAGTATGAAAAAACAGTGAGAGGATAAAGTATGAAATTACTTAGCATAGCCGTGCCGTGTTACAATTCGGCGGCATATATGGAGAAATGTGTGGATTCGCTTCTTGTCGGCGGTGACGATGTAGAGATAATCATTGTTGACGACGGATCGCAAAAGGACAATACGGGAGAGATTGCCGACGCGCTCGCAGCCAAATACGAGGGTATCGTTAAAGCTGTTCATCAGGAAAACGGCGGGCATGGCGAGGCGGTTAATACGGGTCTTAAGAATGCGACCGGACTTTACTTTAAGGTAGTGGATTCGGACGATAAGCTTGAACCGGACGCATATAAAAAAGTGCTTGGGACACTTAAAAGATTTAAAGACGATCCCATCGATATGCTGATCTCCAACTATGTCTACGACAAAGAGGGAGCCGAGCATAAGCATGTTATGCAATACAGAAGCGTTCTTCCCAAAGACAGGGTGTTTACGTGGGAAGACGCAAAGCATTTCAAAAAGGGCCAGTACATTCTTATGCACAGCGTCATTTACCGTACGCAGATGGTTAAGGACAGCGGGCTTAAGCTTCCGGCGCATACTTTCTATGTTGACAGCATTTACGTGTTTGAACCCATGCCTTATGTAAAGAAGATGTATTATCTCGATGTCGATTTTTATCTTTATTACATCGGAAGAGAAGATCAGTCGGTAAACGAAAAGGTCATGATAGGAAGGCTCGATCAGCAGACGAGAGTAAACAACATCATGTTTGATTATTTCTCCAAGATAGGGCCTACTATAAAAGACAGGAAGACTTTGTACAACTACATGTACAATTATCTTGAGATCATCACCACTATCACAAACGTGATGGAGATCCTCAAAAATACGAAAGAGTCTATCGAAGATAAAGACAGACTGTGGGAGTCTTTTAAAGAAAGAGACGAAGCTCTTTACAAAAAGCTCCGCCACGGCTTGGTGGGAACGGCACTTAATATTCCCGGCAGATTCGGCCGCGCCGTCACGGTATTCGGATACAGAGTCTGCCAGAAGATATTTAAATTCAATTAATCAAATTATGTAAACCACATCGGATTGCGGAGGTTTTATGATCGCAGATATTAAAAATCATCTTGAGAATGCCATCATTCCCTTTTGGAAAGGATTAAGAGACGACGAATTTGGCGGATATTACGGCTATATGGATTTTGATACGCTTACCGTCGACAAAAAATATGTCAAAGGCTGCATTCTTCATTCGAGAATACTGTGGTTCTTTTCGAACGCATATATGCTCCTTAAAGACGAATCGCTTAAGAGTGAAGCGGATCACGCGTTTGAGTTCATAACAAAGAACTGCATGGACAAAGAAAACGGAGGCATTTACTGGGCCGTAAACTATGACGGGAGCGTAAATGACTCTCTTAAGCATACTTACAATCAGGCGTTCTGCATTTATGCAATGTCTTCATATTACGATGCGACCGGCAATAAGCAGGCTCTCGACATTGCATACGATCTTTACGATCTTATCGAGACAAAGTGTCGCGATGAGGACGGATATCTTGAAGCATTCACAAAGGATTTTAAGACAGCTCCCAACGACGAACTTTCCGAGAACGGAGTAATGGCGGATCGTACCATGAATACGCTGTTACATGTGCTTGAAGCATATACGGAACTTTACAGGGTAGACGGCCGTAGCAAGGTAGCCGATTCACTTCGTTCGATCATGGACATCTTTATGCTTCATATGTACAATCCGACGCTTAAGCGTCAGGACGTTTTCTTTGACCTTGATTACAATTCACTTATCGATCTGCATTCATACGGCCACGACATAGAGACGTCATGGCTTATGGACAGAGCACTAGAAGTGCTGAATGACGAAGAATACACCAAGAAACTTTCGCCCATTACAAGGGACCTTGCCGCAAAGATCTACGATGTGGCTTTTGACGGAAGATCTCTTGCAAACGAATGTGAGCGCGGTGTTGTCGATACGAAGAGGATATGGTGGGTACAGGCAGAGACCGTGGTCGGCTTTGTGAACGCATATCAGAAATCCGGCGATGAGAAATATTTAAAAGCAGCAGGGGCTTGCTGGAACTATATAAAAGATGTTATTGTAGATAAGCGTGCCGGAAGCGAGTGGCTCAGCGAAGTAGACGCAAGCGGGCTTCCGCTCACCAAAAAACCCATAGTGGAGCCATGGAAATGCCCGTATCACAACGGACGTATGTGCATGGAGATCATCAAAAGGGGAATAGAATAATTGAGTAACGATTTCTTATTTTTTGAACCCGTCTACATGGAAAGAGTGTGGGGCGGTAATAAAAGCAGAAGCGAGTTCGGTTATGATCTTCCTTCGGACAATATAGGAGAGTGCTGGGTCATCACCGCCAATGAGATCGGTGATTGTGTATGCACCACCGATGAGTACAAAGGTAAAACTCTTACCTGGCTTTGGGAGAATAAAAGAGAACTGTTCGGCAATTATGACTGCGACAGATTTCCGCTTCTTTTAAAGATACTCGATGCGAAGACGGATCTTAGCATTCAGGTTCATCCCGACGATGCTTATATGGCAAAGAAAGATCCGAAAGCCTGGGGAAAGACCGAAAGCTGGTATATCTTAAACTGTGATGAAGGCGCGACCGTAGTTGTGGGGCACAACGCCCGCACACGCGAAGAACTTCGCGAGATGATAGATTCTTCAAGGTACAAAGAACTCATACGCGAGGTTGAAGTCCACAAAGGAGATTTCATTCAGATCGACGCCGGTACCATTCATTCGATAAAAGGCGGCGTCATGATACTTGAGACGCAGCAGAACTCCGATATCACTTACAGAGTTTACGATTATGACAGACTCTGGAACGGTAAGCCAAGAACCCTTCACAGAGAGGAAGCCAAAGACGTGACGGTCGTTCCGGCGGTAAAAGAGCCCGCATTTAAGACTTCCGATACCGATCCGATCGTGAAACTGGTTAGCTGTAAATACTACGATCTGTTTAAACTCAATGTAAAAGGTGATCTTGCGATCGATAACGATGCACCGTTCAGACTTGTTTCCTGCATTGAAGGAAGCGGAACGGTAAACAAAAAAGTCACCTTAAAGAAAGGTGACCATTTTATAGTGCCTTCAGGCATTGATAAACTTGAATTTAACGGAGAGATGACATTGATCACATCCGTCCCCGGGAAGCGTTAGTGCGATGAGCAAGACGCTTCCTTATTTCTTTTCTGTAGACGATCATCGTCATAAAAAACGCCATAATAAATGCAGTGCATACATCAAACAGCGAATGCTGCTTTAAGAACATGGTTGAAAGTATGATCGATACGCAAATGATAAAGGAAGGTATCCTGAATATCTTTTTGTCTTTGGTATAACTGCAATGTGTTATGCAAAGGTGTGCGCCGATCGAATTGTACACGTGGATGCTCGGCCAAAGATTTGTGGGAGTATCGGTTGAGTACAACGACTTTACGAGCCTTGAGCACACATTGTCTCTTGGAAGCACTAAAGGCCTTAAGTTGTGACCGTTAGGCCAGAATGTCGATATTATAAGAAAGATCGTCATTCCGGTAAAAAGAAAAATGAGCGAATTGTAATATTCATTTAAGTCTTTGTAGAACGCAATGCCGACACATGCAAACATGTAAATGAACCACGTAAAATACGGGATAACGAAGAACTCGCAAAAAGGAATGAGATCGTCCGCTGCCGTATGTATTATTCTGTACGTGGTAACCTTCTTCTCCAGAATGGCAAACCATGCAAGGTAAAGGGCCATGTATGCGAAGATCGGTATGGCGTGCTTATATTTATTCCAAAACTTAGCCAAAAGAAAACCTCTGATTATTTCAAAAATCTCAGTGCACCCGGCACTACACTTACTCTGATGTGATCGGATTTGGTGTATACCTCACCGTCGGTATGTACCCATAACGGAATCTCGGATTTGACTTCATACGCTCTTGCGTGGAACTGACCGACATGCTTGTTGGTGATATGCGTACCCTTTGCGGCTTTGGGAATTACCGAGATGGCTTCAAGAGGAGACATATTGTTAAGTACGCATATATCGAGATATCCGTCATCGGGAACGGCTGCGGGAGCAAATTTATATCCGCCGCCTTCAAAGCATGTGTTCATACCGACGATGAATCTCAATCTGTCAAATTCGACAGATTCGCCCTCATCGAAGATAATGGTGGCTTTAGGCTTTACATCCGAGAAAATGAGTTTCACGGAGATCAGACCGTATATAAGTTTTCCGAGTCCTATCCTGTTAAGAAAATCCTTAACCTTTGAAGCGAGCGCTCTTTCACATATGGCGGCGTCAAAACCGATACCGCAGCTGACATCAAAGTAGCGCGTCCTGCTTATGTCTTTGCCCGCGATGCATGTCCGGTCATCGCTCATCGAAAGATATTCAAGTTTTCCCAGATCATAGATCTTGGGTTCTTTTATCGAAAGAATGCGTTTGATGTTTTCGATCGCACCCTCTTCATAAGATAAAGCTCTGGCGAAATCGTTACCCGAACCGGTGGGAATATAACCTATGTTTACTTTTGAAAAATCGGCGATGCCCTGAAGAGCTTCGTCCAAAGTTCCGTCTCCGCCGAGAATGATGACATTTACAGGTGTCTCATCGTTTAAATGCTCTGAAGTAACCTTGCTCATCAGTTCGGAAATGTGACCGCTTCTTTCGGAAAACAGAATTTCGTATTCGACTGCCTGTTCTTTAAGATATTTTTCTACCTCATTCCAGATCTTTATACCCTTACCCGATTGTGAGACCGGGTTGCATATAAAATAGTACTTTCCCATTTGAACCACATCCGTTTCTTAATACTTCATATAGGATTTTATCAAGCGAAATGGTAAAAGTAAACTACCGTTAAGCAGTTTTGGGATTGCATTTGTCATGTAGTATGCTATATAATCTTACCAACGCGTTTTAACGCATTACTAAAGTAAATCAATACAGGAGAAAGAAAAATGTATTCATTTGATGAGATCACCAAAGTCGATCCCGAGATCGCTCAGGCGATAAAGGATGAGCAGCAAAGACAGAACGACCATATCGAACTCATTGCTTCCGAGAACTGGGTAAGCAAGGCGGTTATGGCCGCTATGGGAAGCCCTCTTACCAATAAATATGCGGAAGGTTATCCCGGAAAGCGTTATTATGGCGGATGCGAATGTGTAGACGTAGTTGAGACGCTTGCAATTGAAAGAGCAAAAGAGCTTTTCGGATGCGATTACGCAAACGTTCAGCCTCACTCGGGTGCGCAGGCAAACCTTGCGGTTCAGTTCGCAGTCTGCAACCCCGGAGATACCATAATGGGTATGAACCTCGATCACGGCGGACACCTTACACACGGAAGCCCGGTAAACATTTCCGGTAAATATTTCAACATTGTTCCTTACGGTGTTAATGACGACGGTTTCATTGATTACGATAAAATGTATGCACTTGCTATGGAATGCAAGCCCAAGATGATCATCGCAGGCGCATCGGCATACGCTCGTGCAATAGATTTCAAGAAATTCAGAAAAGCAGCTGATGACTGCGGCGCCGTTCTCATGGTAGATATGGCTCACATTGCAGGCCTTGTTGCAGCAGGACTTCATGAAAGCCCCATCGGAATCGCTGACGTGGTTACAACTACGACTCACAAGACTCTTCGTGGACCTCGTGGCGGTCTTATCCTTTGCAATCAGGAAGCCGCTGACAAGTTTAACTTTAACAAGGCGATATTCCCCGGTATTCAGGGTGGTCCTCTTATGCACGTTATCGCTGCGAAGGCCGTTTGCTTTAAAGAAGCTCTTTCTCCCGAGTTTAAGAAATATCAGCAGGGCATTGTCGACAATGCACAGGCTCTTTGCAAAGGCCTTATGTCAAGAGGCGTTAAGATCGTTTCGGGCGGTACCGACAATCATCTGATGCTTGTGGATCTTACAAACTTCGATCTTACCGGAAAAGCAGTTGAGAAGCTTCTTGATGCGGCTCACATCACCGCAAACAAGAATGCGATCCCCAACGATCCTCAGAAGCCTTTCGTTACGAGCGGTATCAGACTCGGAACTCCCGCAGTCACAAGCCGTGGCATGAACACCGAAGATATGGATGTTATCGCAGACTGTATAGCAAACATCATTAAAGGCGGAGAGGCTGCCGTTGAACCTACAAAGGCCAGAATCCTTGAACTTACCAAGAAATACCCTCTCATATAATTAATACTCTTTGAGCAGCGGACGGAAACGTCCGCTGTTCTTTTGCTTTACGGTAATTTTTCAAAGATTACCCATAAAACTAAAAGGCTTCGTGGCGATGCACAAACGTTTTTTGCATGTCAAATATGCTTTTTTGATTCATATGTTGGTGAAAATATACAAAAACAAAAGCACAAATATGTAAGAATAGTCTAATTTATGGTTGATTCACCTGTTTAACCGTGTTATGATTCTTTGGACAACGGACAAGTGTACGCGTATTAAAGACATTAAATCGTCTTGGAAGGGAGCGGGCATGGCAGACTCATCAGACTATTATGTAGTTAAGAAAAAGGCGTTGCCTGAGGTTTTGTTAAGTGTTGTGGAAGCAAAACGTTTGCTTGAGACCAGAAAAGTTTCAAACGTTCAGGAAGCGGTCGATGCCGTCGGAATAAGCCGTTCAAGTTTTTACAAGTACAAAGACGATATATTCAGATTCCATGACAATTCACAGGGCACCACGATAACGCTTACGTTTCAGATGGATGATGAGCCCGGAATTCTTTCTGATGTCTTAAAGATAATCGCCGATCACGGAGCAAACATCCTTACCATCCATCAGTCCATTCCGATCAACGGAACGGCTTCTTTGTCCTTAAGTATACAGATACTTGAGACGACGCATGATGTTGAAGCAATGATATCGATGATGGAAGACAGACGGGGTGTTCACGACGTGCACTTGATAGCAAAAGAATAGAAGAGGATAAGGGTATGATCAATGTAGCAGTTTTCGGATACGGAACGGTAGGTTCCGGAACCGTTGAAGTATTAATGAACAATGCGGATGTGATAGCGGGATTCGTTCACGACCGAATAAACGTCAAGTCGATCCTGGATCTTAGAGATTTTCCGGGAGACAAGTATGAATCAAGGATCGTTCACGATGTCGCGGATATCGTAAATGACCCCGAGATATCTATCATATGTGAGACTATGGGTGGCACCGGTGCCGCTTATAAGTTTACAAAGATGGCTCTTGAAGCCGGAAAGAGCGTCTGCACATCTAACAAAGAGATGGTAGCGGCTCACGGAGCGGAGATGATCGCTCTTGCGAAGGCAAACAACTGCAGTTACAAGTTTGAGGCGAGTGTTGGCGGAGGCATTCCGATCATTCGTCCTCTCGAGACTTCACTTACCGCAGAAGTCATCCTTTCCGTATGCGGTATCGTAAACGGTACCACAAACTATATGCTTACGAAGATGGACAAAGAAGGTGCCGATTTTGACGCAGTTTTAAAAGAGGCACAGGCAAACGGATATGCCGAGGCAGATCCCACGGCCGATATCGAAGGATTTGATGCCTGCAGAAAGATCGCCATTCTTGCATCTTTGGTATACAAGAAGACAGTCAGATACGAAGACATTCATACCGAAGGTATTAAAAATATATCGGCTCGCGATATGAAATATGCATCGCAGCTTGGAAGAAAAATCAAATTACTTGCCCGCTATGAGAGCAACAACAATATAAGATATGCCATTGTGGCACCTTTCCTGCTTACACCCGACAATCCTCTCTACCATGTGGATGATGTGTTTAACGCCATCAAGGTAACGGGAAACATGCTCGGAGAAGCAATGTTTTACGGAAAAGGTGCGGGAAAACTTGCTACCGCGAGTGCAGTGGCCGGAGATGTTGTTGAATGCGCAAAGAATATCGGAAAGCACATTGAATGCGAGTTAAGCGAAGAGGTTGTTTCGTTTAAGGATCTTGATGCTTCAAAGAAACGTTTCTTTGTACGTGTCGGTGCCGAAGTCACTGCCGAAGCCAAAGCGGCTCTTCCTGTGGAAGAAGAAGTAAAAGTCGGATTTTACGATGAATTTGCTTTTGTGACAAAGAAGATAAGCGAAGCGGAATTTGAAAAAGCCAAAAACGAACTCGGTACGGGTGTCCTCAATTATATTCGTATGGAGGATAGAGAATAAATGAAGTACGTTATTGTTTTATGTGACGGCATGGCAGATGAGCCCATCGCCGACCTTGGCAATAAGACACCGCTTGAATATGCGGACACACCTAATTTTGACAGACTTGCAAAAAATTCCGAAATAGGTCTTGCACACACCATTCCGGAAGGAATGAATCCGGGATCGGATACCGCAAACCTCGCGGTACTCGGATACAATCCGAGACAGTATTACTCGGGGAGATCTCCTCTTGAAGCGTTATCGATAGGGGTGGCGATGGAAGATACCGATATCGCCGTTCGCTGCAACATAGTTACGCTTGAAGAAGCAGATGTACCTTTTGAAGACTTAAAGATACTCGATCACAGCTCGGGAGAGATATCGACGGAAGATTGTGCGGTACTTCTCAATGCTGTGGCAAAAGAACTGGCTAACGACAGATTTTCGTTTTACGTAGGAACGAGCTACAGACATTGTCTCATAGACAAGAAGGGTTCGGTCATAGACCTTACTCCGCCTCACGACATTTTAACAAAGCGTATAGGCGATTATCTTCCGAAGGATCCTCTTTATCTTGATATGATGAAGAGAAGCTATGAGATATTAAAAGATCACCCCATAAACATCGAACGCAAGAAAAACGGACTCAATCCCGCAAACTGCTGTTGGTTCTGGGGTGCGGGCACAAAGCCTATGCTCGATCCGTTCAAGAAAAAGACCGGATTTAGCGGAGCGATGATCTCCGCTGTCGATCTGTTAAAAGGTATCGCAGTCGGAGCAGACATGAAGGTCGTTAAAGTAGAAGGCGCGAACGGCGGACTCGAGACCAACTACGAGGGCAAATGCGACGCTGCGTTTAACGAACTTACGGATCCCGATATCGATTTTGTTTACATTCATATCGAGGCTCCCGATGAGATGGGTCATCAGGGAAGTTACGAAAGAAAGGTAAAGGCTATCGAGAATATCGATAAGAGGATAGTGGGCCCTCTTTGCAAGAAGCTTAACGATGCGGGCATCGATTTCAGAATGATGATCCTTCCCGATCATCCCACACCGGTTCGCTTAAGAACCCATACGCCCAATCCTATTCCGTATATGATCTTCGATTCAACGAAGGACTGCGGAAAGAACGGCGAATACAGCGAAAAGTTTGCCGCCTCGACCGGCATTGACATAGCTAACGGCTATACTTTGATAAACAGATTATTGTGTAAGGACGGAGAGTAAATGAGTAAAGTAGTAAAATTCGGCGGAAGTTCTTTGGCAAGTGCCGAACAGTTTGTAAAAGTCGGAAATATCATAAAGGCTGATCGTGACAGGAGATATGTTGTTCCTTCGGCTCCCGGAAAAAGATTTCCCAAGGATAAAAAAGTAACGGATATGCTCTATTCCTGTTATGCCACGGCTACGGGAAAAGGCGGTCGTGAAAAGATGATCGGCGAACTTAACGATATCAAGGCCAGATACACCGAGATCATCACAGGACTTAAATTAAATGTTTCTCTTGAGGACGATTTCAAAAAGATCGCCGAAGATTTTTTAAATAAAGTCGGAAGAGATTATGCTGCATCCCGCGGTGAATTCTTGAACGGAAAACTTATGGCCGCATACCTCGGATGGGATTTTATAGACTCCGCAGAGGTGATCAAGTTCAAAGAAAACGGAGAGTTTGATTCCGATAAGACAAACGAGATACTTTCAAAGAGACTTAAAGAATCCGTTCACGCGGTAATCCCCGGATTTTACGGTTCCCTACCCGACGGAACGATAAAGACCTTCTCAAGAGGCGGTTCGGACATAACCGGTTCGATCGTAGCAAGAGCCTGCAAGGCGGATGTATACGAAAACTGGACGGATGTATCGGGATTTTTGATCGCCGACCCCAGGATCATCGACAATCCCGCAGGTATCGAGACGATCACTTACAAAGAACTCAGAGAGCTTTCGTACATGGGAGCAGGCGTGCTTCATGAAGATGCCATCTTCCCCGTAAGAAGTGAAGGTATTCCGATAAACATCAGAAATACAAATTCACCCGAAGACAACGGAACCTGGATAGTTGAATCGACATGCCAGAAGTCAAAATATACGATCACGGGTGTAGCCGGAAAGAAGGGCTTTTGTTCGATCAACATCGAAAAAGATATGATGAACTCCGAGATCGGATTCGGACGCAAAGTATTGCAGGCATTTGAAGATAACGGGATATCGTTTGAGCATATGCCTTCCGGAATCGATACGATGACGATCTTCGTACATCAGGATGAGTTTATGGATAAAGAACAGCAGGTTGTTGCAGCCATACACAGACTTGCCGATCCCGATACGATAGAGATCGAAGCAGATCTTGCTCTTATAGCTGTCGTTGGTCGAGGCATGAAGTCAACACGCGGTACCGCAGGAAGAATATTCTCCGCACTGGCCCACGCAAATGTGAACGTTAAGATGATCGATCAGGGTTCGAGTGAGTTGAACATCATAATAGGTGTAGCTAACGAAGATTTTGAAACAGCGATCAAAGCGATCTATGACATATTTGTAACCGCAAGGATATAATATTTGCATAATTTTGAAATGGCAGGATTTTAATCCTGCCATTTTTTGTGACAGATCGTGCGTTTTCACCAATGGAGTTGTTTTCTAAATAGTTTAAAAAGTTCTAATTGCTTACACAATTATCAATAAACGAATTATTAATTCTATAAATTTATAAATTCATAATAAAATGTATTGACAATTCAGAACCGGCATATTATACTACATACATAAGTTAAAGATATTTCTTTAACGGATAAATCCATATAAGGAGGTACGGTCCACTGTACTGATTAACATATTTCGGAAGATCATTCTTACATAAGGAGGGATTATTCCAATGCAGTGATCAGCAAGCAACCGAATAGTAAAACAAACAACAGGAGGTTAGCCCACTGCAGATGACAGGACAATTGAATAGAATAATACCAAGGAGGTAAAGTCCATTGGACAAGGAGATAGTTTAAGGAGCCATCGGTAAATACGATGGCTCCTTTTTTGTTGTTTATAATAACAACCTTCGGCGGATGAATATATCAGACCTCCGGACTATGTTTTGCCGTCGTTTATCACTTTTTGGTGGATTTATGTAACCCTATGGTGTATAATGACTATGATTGGATACCTATAAGGATTTATGAGGAATCATGGAAGAAGATAACAAATATATAACCTATTTGAATAAACCTAAAGAACCTGAAGAAAAAGTTGTCACAAGGCGTAAAAAGAGAAAACGCGCCAGAATGCTCGCAACGTTTTCTTTTATTGTGATACTTTGCCTGATCGGAACAGGTGTCTGGGCTTTGATATCAGGAGCGGGAAAGAAGATCGATCTTGAATCGCTTGCTTTTTGGAAAACGACCGAGACGCAGGTTGTTGCCGAAAAGAATACCGAAGTTGAAAATGTTTTGGAAGATATCCTCGGCGAGGAAGAAGCGGTAGTCGTTACTCCGCATGCCATTGAGGAGCCCGAACCTACAAAAGAAGAACTTTTTGATGCATGGATAGATGAAAAGATAGCTCTTATGCCTTTGGAAGAAAAGGTTATGAGTCTGTTCATAGTGCGTCCCGAATCGATCACGGGTGTTGAAACGGTCATTCAGGCCGGAGACGGAACCAAGGCCGCACTTGAAAAATATACGGTCGGCGGAATAATGTATTCCGACAAAAATGCTATTTCAAAAGAGCAGTTTACCGAAATGCTTGCAAAAACACAGGAGTATTCGAAGTATCCGCTGTTTTTGTGCTTTAACGAAGAACTCGGAACGGGTTCTTTGGCTAAGAAGCTGGGATTTGCGTCCACAAGAACGCAAGGAGAGATCGCAGGGACGATGGATCCTTATGCGGCTTACACTGACAGCAAGATTATAGCCGATTATCTTAAGTCGGTCGGTATTAATTTCAACATAGGTTTTTCTTCCGACGTCATCAATCCCGATGATAATCTTCTGGTTATGAAAAATCGTTCATACGGAACAGATCCGGTTATCGTATCAAGAATGGTTCAGGAAAGCGTTAACGCATACAAAGAAGACGGGATTTTTGTTGCCACGGGATTTTTCCCGGGACAGGGAACGCTCAGAGACGATCCTGAGACCAGTGTCGCTTCGATAACATCAACGGTGGAAGAGATCCGAGCAAAGCAGTACGATGTATATAAAGCCGGAATCGATTCGGGACTTACCGCCATTATCATAAGCCATGCTTATGCCGACAATCTGACGACCGGAAATATGCCTTGTTCTATGTCGAAAGAGATATATAAAGATCTTTTAAGAGAAGATTTCGGATTTACAGGTACTATTCTTATTGCCAACTGCATGGACAGTTCCACGATCACCGAATATTACGATGATGACGCATGTGCAAAGGCGATCAAAGCGGGTGCCGATATGGTAATGTGCCCCGATGATGTTGATGCTGCTATCGAAGCCGTTGTAAGTGCGGTTAAAGAGCAGGTCATAGCCGAAGAGAGGATCAACGATTCACTTAAGAGAGTTTTCAGATTTAAATATGCCAATGATTATGAAAATACTGTAAGCAAGACCTATTCGGAAGACGAAGGGAGCACATCCGATGAATGACAACAGCAACAAAAAGCAGATAAGACTGGTATATTTCAGGGGATCTGTGTTGTTTCTTACAGCCTTGTTTTGGGTCGTGACCATAATAATGGTCGTCAATTATTTCAAAAATCCATCGAGCGATATGGGAAGGATACTCGCAGCATGGAGCATTGTCAGCTTCTCCATGCAGCTGGCGCTTATTTTGCTCATTTCTTTTACCGCACGTGATTTTCAGAGAACGCTTACCAAGATGGGAAATGAGCGTGAACGTGTAAGCAAGGACAATCTTGAGATAATAGAGGCATTAAGTTCAAATTACAATGCCGTATACTATGCCAATATCTTAACGGGTGAGTTAAAGTTTCTTCAGCTCGGCGGCCGCATACAAAAGTATATGGGTAACGAATACAGTGAGAAGCACCCTTTTGAATGGTATGCAAACGCATATTGCCAGAAACTCGTAAAAGACGATTATAAAGAAGCGTTCCTGCGGGAATGCAATGCAGATAATTTAAGAGAAAAACTCAAGGACAGAGATTACTATACATTCAACTATGTCGGTGACAAAGAAGGCAGAGACAATTACTTCCAGATGAAGGCAGCAAAGGTCAACGGATCGGAGAATCAGATAGTTGTCGGATTTGCCGATGTTGACGATGAAGTGAGAGCCGCAAACGAGCAGGCGGAACTTGTTGAGGGCGCACTTGCCCAGGCAAGAGAAGTTAACAGGATCAAAGATTCTATCCTAGACAATATCACGACGCAGATCGTTGAACCGATCGATTCCATTGTCGAGATAGCCCGTATGCTTGCCGGTAACGAATCCAATACCGACTCCGTTAAGTCAAGCGGTAACCATATACTGATGGAGACCGAGAATCTTGGCGTCATAATTAACGATATCATGGAAATGAACAGGATCAACAACGATCAGTTCATCATTAAACGTTCGAAAGCGGATATCATGAAGCTGCTCGATCTCGTTGAATCGGATATTCAAAACCGTGGAAAAGAGAAGAATCTTCAGATCAATTTCTCAAGACAGATAGTCCACAATATCGTAAAATGTGATGAAAAGCGCTTTATAACGATTCTCAGGCATGTTGCCATGAATGCGATAAACAACTCTTATGTCGGAGGCGTCATCAACGCTACGATCATGGAGACTCAGGTTCTTAAAAAGAAGGCATATTACGATATCATAGTCGAAGATTTCGGTTCGGGAATGGACGAAGAATCGATAAAGATATTGATGAATCAGGACAGTATAGACAATATCTGTATCGATCCCAACGGTACAAGATATCTCGGTCTTGCCATAACCAAGGTTGTTTTGGATCTTATCGGCGGTAAGATGGAGATCACAAGCAGACGAAGAGAGGGTACGACCGTTATCGTTAAGCTTTGCCTGGAAATGGTAGAGTAAATCGGTTGATCATATGACAGAGATACGATTAAAAAGAGAATTTCCGGCGGTTAAGGGGGATGGAAAACTTTATTTCGGAGGCGCACAGGCGTGGAGTACTCACAAGTATGTCCGCGGTTACGGGTGCGGTGTTATAGCCTGCGCCAATGTTCTTCTTCATACCGTTGACCGTATGGGAAGCGAGCTGGATAAGGAAGATTATATAAAATATGCGCGCAAATTAAGACGTATGTTTTTGCCCGTTATACCCAAATTCGGAATGAACGGGCTTTTTATGACGCTTGGCGTCGATCTTTTTTTTCTTTTTCACAGATTGCCTTTTATGGCATATTGGGGATGCCTTCCCTGCAATATTTTCAAAAATATTGAAAAAATGCTTAAAGACGATATTCCGGTAGTTTTGTCCGCCGGTCCGAACTGGCCGAATCTTTTCGGGAAGAATGTTCTTGATATGTACGAAAAAAATGAGAACGGGTATGTGAAGACCGATGCCATGAGAGCACACTATGTTACCGTGACTGCCATGGATGACACATACCTTACTGTTTCTTCATGGGGAAAGAAATATTACGTAAAAAGAGCGGAATTCATCGAGTACGCAAAAAAGCACAGCAATTTCATTTTTTCGTCAATAATGGTGGTAAGACCGCTTAAGAAAAAATATAAAGGATAAAATATGATAAGACTTCTGATAATACTTGCGTCCCTTCCCGGGATACTTCTGATCGTATATGTTTACAAACAGGATAAGATAGAGAAAGAGCCAAAAGGTCTTTTACTTAAACTTATGCTGTTTGGCGTTTTGTCGATAATTCCCGCTGTTATAGCGGAAGTTATCGGAGACCTCATACTCGGCCTCATATTTCCCGAAGGCGGTGTCCTGTATGCATTCATTGACTGCTTTTTCGTGGTAGCTCTTTCCGAAGAAGGATTTAAGTTTTTGATGTTAAAAGCGGGATCGTGGAAGAGCAGGGAATTCAATTATTCTTTTGACGGTGTCGTTTATGCCGTGAGCACGGGACTCGGATTTGCGATAGTCGAGAACATTATGTATGTAATAGACAGCGGAGTTTCGCTTGCGTTTATGAGAGCGTTTACCGCCATAGTGGCACATGCGGTCTTCGGTGTTATAATGGGAATCTTTTACGGAAAAGCAAGACAGTTCGAAACGCTTTGTGATGAAAGAAGGAAGAAACTGTATTTCAGAAGGGCACTCATTTATCCCGCGCTTGTGCACGGTCTCTACGATTATCTTCTTTCGATAGAAAGCATTTTTGCAGTCGTTGCTTTCGTGATAGTGCTGATCGTTTTATATGTGATAATGTTTGCGGGAGTAAAGAGCGCCGCAAAAAAGGACGCTCCGACAGTACCGTGGCCTACGAACAGATGGTGATCATTACTCCATCAGCCCTTCGTTTGTGGCATGTTCAACCCACATTTTTAACGCATTAACGGAAAGCGCAATCGAATCGAGCTTTTCTCTGATATTTTTGAAATCGTCTTTTTCGTCTGATGAGATCTCACCGTCTACGGTTATCTCTATCAGACGATTTTTTTCCTGCTCCATACTGTTTAAGTTTGCGAGCATCTCAAGAGTTATCTGTGACAATTCCTTTAATTTCACTTCCGGAACGTATTTGCGTCCGATAGGACATTCATGTGAACAATAATAATTACAAAGCTCGGAATCTTTGTAGCATTCGGCCATGGTAACGATCTCTTCGGGACGCGCATCAAGTACGCCTCGTTCGATCTTGTCGATCCTGTCATCCGAGATATACTCCATAAGTTCGGAAGCCTTTTCTCTGGTAAGGCCGGCTTCTTCCCTGCTTATCTGAAGTCTTGATTTGTTTTCTCTGGTGGAACGTTTGCCCATTTTGACACCCCGTTTTCTTTATACTGTATTACATAGTATCAGATAAAAAGATATCTCGCAATCGGGCGCGAAATGTTGTATAATTTTCGCATATACGTCGGTGTATCGTTTCCCGAAAGAATTATATTATACGGGTATAGGCAAACGGGAAGTGAAATGGTACTTCCGATAACAACCACATAAGGAGGGGTTTATGAAAGCTTTATTAGCAACAGGTTCAGGACTCAATTCGCTTATCTTAGCGCTTGTAGTCATCGCCATTATCCTTGTTCTTGTGATCATCGCAAGCGGATATGTGAAGGCACCCCCGGATAAGGCATTTATCATATCCGGTATGAAGAGGGAACCCAAGATCTTGATAGGTCGCGCGGGTATTAAACTTCCTTTCTTCGAAAGAAAAGATACTCTTGTTTTAAAACAGATAAGTATCGACATTAAGACAAACGGTTATGTTCCAACTCTTGACTTCATCGGTGTTGATATCGACGCAGTCGCAAAAGTAAGAGTTAAGACCGATCCCGAAGGCATCAAGATCGCCATGAAGAACTTCCTTAACATGGACGAGCCCAGGATCATCGCAGCACTTACCGATTCTTTACAGGGTAACATGCGTGAGATCATCGGTACGGTTAAGTTAAAAGAGCTCAACACCGACCGTAAGAAATTCGGTGATGAGGTTCAGGAAAAGGCTCAGAAGGATATGAACGCACTCGGTATAGAGATCATATCCTGCAACATTCAGAAGATCGAAGACGAAAAGGGTCTTATCATTGCCCTCGGTCAGGACAACATGTCCCAGATCCAGAAGGACGCATCGATCGCAAAAGCTCAGGCAGACAAGGACGTAGCGATCGCCGAAGCGGAAGCAAAGAGACTTGCGAACGAAGCTCAGGTAAAGGCTGAGACAGAGATCGCTTCAAAGCAGAACGAACTTCGCATCAGACAGGCCGAACTCAAACGCGAATCCGATATCAAGCAGGCTGAGGCCGATGCCGCATATGAGATCCAGCAGCAGGAACAGCGTAAGACGATCGAGATCACGACCGCGAACGCCAACATCGCCCGTCAGGAACGTGAGATTGAGTTAAAGAAGAAAGATGTTGAGGTTACCGAACAGACACTCGAAGCCGACATCAAGAAACGTGCGGAAGCCGAGAAGTTCGCACGTCAGCAGAAAGCGGAAGCGGAACTGTTCGAAAGACAGCGTAAGGCAGAAGCTGAGAAGTTCGAAAAGCAGAAAGCAGCCGAAGCAGCCAAGATCAAAGCCGAAGCAGATCTTTACGCAAAGACTCAGGAAGCCGAAGGTATCCGTGCTGTAGGTGAAGCCGAAGCAAAGGCTATCGAAGCAAAGGGTATCGCGGAAGCAGAAGCTTTGGAAAAGAAGGCCGAAGCCATGAAGAAATATGGTCAGGCAGCAATGATCGAAATGATCGTGAAAGCTCTTCCCGATATGGCAAGTGCTATCGCAAAGCCTCTTGAAAACATCGATAAGGTTACCATCTTTGACAGCGGAAACGGTGAAAGCGGTGTCGGAAATGTAGGCTCATATGTTCCCAACGTACTCGCAAAAACGATGGAAACGGTCAAAGAAGTTACCGGACTTGATATCGTTGATATCATGAAGGCTCAGACATACGATGCAAAAGTAACACGTAACATCAACATTTCCGGTCTTCCCGAAGAATCAGGCGACGCAGCTAAAGCGGTCGCAACACAGGCAGCCGTTAAGGCAGCTACAGAACCCGAGGAGACAACCGAGGAATAAACAATTGATACAAAGGCGTTGCAGTCAACTGCAACGCCTCTTTTTGTTGTTTTTTTATGCACATTTTTACTATTGTTAATTGGCATTTTGTAGTATTATGAATAAATATAAATGTATCATGAAAGGCAATGCTTATGAGTAAGAAAAGAAAACTTGTAAGCGGCATTGTTTTCGGCGTTATTCTTGCGGTTTTACTGGTCGGGATACTGTGTACCCATTCACATGAAGAAGAGTCCGTGAGAGAAGTCATGAAAGACGCTGTTTTGCACGAGCATTTTAAAGTCAGTTTCTTTGGATTTATTGACGTAAATCCCGGACTTATAAGTGCTTATACGGTAACGGCGGTATTTCTGGTATTTGCGCTGATCGTAAGAATTTTCTTTGTGCCGCGTTTTACTATGATACCGGGCAAGTTCCAACTGCTGTTGGAAAAAGCGGTGGGGATCTTTGCAGATCTGGCGAACGCAAACAGTCCGCACAGGAACAAGTTTCTGGGTGCATATATATTTACCGCGGGAGCATATATTTTCATCGGAACGGTCTTTGAACTGTTCGGAATACAGGTTCCTACCACATCGGGCGGAGTCGTAGCGTTACCCGCACCGCTTGCCGATATAAACGGAGCGATAGCGATGGGCGTTATGTCATACGCAGTCATCATGTCGGGCGGTATAGCGGGAAACAAGTTTAAAGGTGTAATGCTTACGCTTAAGGACTTTTCGCTTCCGCTGTCGATGAGTTTTCGTTTATTCGGAGCACTTTTGAGCGGCGCACTGGTAACGGAGCTTGTGTATTACTACCTGGCGGTAAGCTTTGTGCTTCCGGTGTTTGTGGGAGTGATGTTCACGCTTTTACATGCACTTATACAGGCATACGTGCTTACGATGCTGACTTCGCTTTTCTACGGAGAGGTGTCGGAAGTACATCCCAAAAAGAAGAAACGATCAAAAAAAGACGTTACGGATAACGATCTTGAACTTGCAAAATAAACATACCCCGGAGGTTAAAGATATGAAAAATTTTGTTAAATACGCATTGTTACTTGCAGCTGCAGTTTTCTGCATAGGTTTGATCCTTAAACCCGTAAAGGCATACGCCGCTCCCGAAGAGAGTGCGATAACCGAGGAAGCTGAAGCCAATACAACTTCCGCAAAAGCATATGCCGCAGCTATAGCCATAGGTCTTGCTGCCGCAGCAGGCGCCATCGCTATGGGTCTCGTAATCGCAAAAACCGCAGACGGTATAGCAAGACAGCCGGAAGCCGAAGGCAAACTTCGTACCACCATGATGCTTGGTCTGGTATTTGTCGAAACCGTTGTTATTTATGCTTTGATCGTGGCGATCCTGATCGTATTTGTACTGTAAAGCAAACGGTTTAAGAGATTAAAACGACCGCCGGGTGCGGTCATCGGAGGACAGATATGCCGTTAAATATCAATATACAGCAGATTCTTCTGCATATGTTCAATTTCGTGCTCTTGTTTGGCATTTCGTATTTTCTTCTTTATACACCCATAAAGAAATTTATGGATGAGCGCAAGAAATATTACGAAGACATGGACAAAGAAGCAAACCAAAAGATCAAAGACGCTGAAGTTGCCAAAAATGAATATGAGAACAGACTCTCGCTCTTGGACGATGACATAGCTCAAAAGAAAAGCGAGGCACTTGCCGAAGCACAGGAAAAACGTGATCAGATCATTGACAAGGCAAGAGCGGAGGCCGAAGAGATAATCGAAAGCGCCAAGAAAGTCAGCGCATTTGAACGTGAAAGAAATATCGCAAGGGCGAAAGAGGAGATCGAGGCTTACGTAACGAAGGCTGCCAAAGAGATCGTTATGAGCGGTGACCCTTACGAGAATTTTGCAAATGCCGCAAAGAAGGAATCAAATGATGACTGAGGAATTGAAGGCGTACCTCTTTGCGGAAGAAAAACCCAACGAGGCGCAGGAAAGAAGTTTACATAACTTCATAATAGAAACGCTCGGTCATGATACTGAGATCGAGTGGGAAAAAAGCGATAAGTACAGCGGCGGTTTTGCTTTAAAGATCGGGGAGACGTTGTATGACTGGAGTACAAAGGGCCGGTTAAGGCAATTAAGAGATGCCGTAACGGGCGTTTCGGCGAGCGAAGAAGTCATACCGCTTATCAAAGACAAACTTTCCGAATGGACTCCCAAAGCAATGGCCGAAGAAGTGGGTGAAGTGCTTACCGTAGGCGACGGTATCGTTACGATAAGCGGCTTACGTCATGTCACTTACGGAGAGATCCTGCTGTTTGAGGACGGAACAAGAGGAATGGCGCTCGATCTTCGTCCCAACGAGATCGGATGCATTTTGTTTGACGATGACGAATGCATTAAAGAAGGCAGTTCCGTAAGACGGACAGGTAAGACGGCCGGTGTTCCCGTGGGAAACGCCTTTTTGGGCCGTGTCGTAAATGCTCTCGGAGTTCCGATAGACGGCGGCGGTGCGATAGCGCGTACAGGTTACAGACCGATAGAATCTCCCGCACCGGGTATTCTTGACAGACAGCCGGTAAACGAGCCTCTTGAGACCGGAATAGTCACGATCGATTCGATGTTCCCCATCGGAAGAGGTCAGCGTGAACTTATAATCGGTGACAGACAGACCGGAAAAACTTCTATTGCGACCGATACGATCATAAATCAAAAAGGTAAAGGCGTTATCTGCATTTACGTTGCCATCGGCCAGAAGACAAGCCTTGTTTCAAGACTTTGCGAGACGCTGTATAAAAACGGTGCCATGGACTATACGATCGTTGTAAGTGCTTCGGCGGCCGATTCACCTTCGCTTCAATATATCGCTCCCTATGCAGGCTGTGCCATGGGAGAGTATTTCATGAATAAAGGGCAGGATGTTCTGATCATTTATGATGATCTTACAAAACATGCCGTTGCATACCGCTCCATAAGTCTTTTGCTTGAAAGAAGTCCCGGGCGTGAAGCGTATCCCGGAGATGTCTTCTATCTTCACTCAAGACTTTTGGAAAGATCGGCACATTTAAGCGACGATCTCGGCGGCGGTTCGATGACGGCACTTCCTATCGTTGAAACACAGGAAGGCGATGTATCGGCATACATTCCCACCAATATCATTTCCATTACCGACGGACAGATATTCCTTGAGACGGATCTTTTCTTTGCGGGTCAGCGCCCCGCGGTCAATGTCGGACTGTCTGTATCAAGAGTCGGAGGCGATGCGCAGACAAAGGCTATGAAGAAAGCTGCAGGCTCGATACGTCTCGACCTGGCACAGTTCAGGGAAATGGAAGTGTTTACCCAGTTTTCGACCGATATGGACGAATCTACAAAGAATCAGTTAACATACGGCAACGGCATCATGGAGATGTTAAAGCAACCTCAGAATCATCCGTATACGCAGGATGAAGAGGTTATCATGCTGACCGTCGCCCAATATACGAGATTTAAAGGTATTGCCGTAAAAGATGTTAAAAAGTTTATAGCAGGCGTTACGGCATACATTAAAGAGACTAATCCAAATCTGATCGAAAGGATCAATTCCACAGGCAGAATTGAAGACATCGACAGACAGGATATCACATCGGCAGCAGATAAGTATTTGGCAAGATTTGTTAAATCGGCAGGCTGAACGGAGAAAAACGGATGTCTGATATCAGAGAGATAAGAAGACATATGGAAAGCGTCAGAGATACCGAAAAGGTAACGAGCGCGATGCACATGATAGCCGCCACGAAAATGCGGCGTGCAAAGGCTGAGCTTGATGCCACGAGACCGTATTTTGATGCGGTAAAAAGTGAGATCAAAAGAGCTTTCCGTGTCGACACAAAAATAGAAAGTAAATATCTCTATCCGGCCGGAGTTCACGATCTTCCCGGAGCTTACGCTTATATTGTGATAACCGCCGACAAGGGACTTGCCGGAACGTACAACCAGATGATCATAAAAGAGATTGAACGTCTTTACAAGGAACACGAATCGCGATTTTTCGTTGTGGGCGAGTACGGAAGAAGATATTTCACCGCGCACGACATTCCTTATGAGTCGGATTTTCTTTTTTCCGCACAGAATCCGACACTTCAAAGAGCAAGAGTGATATCGGCCAAACTGTTCGATCTTTTCAATGAGGGAAAGGTCTCGAAGATATTTGTTATCTATACCGACCTTGTAAGCGGCATGTCGCAAAAAGCTCATGTAGCCAGAATTCTTCCTTTCCACAGAGGCGATTTTGTGATCGAGGAGAAAGAAAAAACTGTCAAAAAGCCGTTTATCTTCTATCCTTCCATCGATCAGATACTTAATTACATCGTGGAAAGTTACATGACGGGATATATATACAGTGCGCTTGTCGACAGTTTCTGTTCCGAACAAAGCGCCAGGATGAATGCCATGGACGAGGCAAATTCAAACGCGGAAGAGCTTTTGTCGGAGCTTAAGCGTACGTACAATCACGCCCGTCAAAGCAAGATCACGAAAGAGATAACCGAGATATCGTCGGGTGCCAAAGCATTGGCAAGAAAGAAAGAACGCAGAGAAAGGAGTGCCCGTGACAATGAAAGGTAGTATCGTTAATGTATCCGGATCGGTCGTGGATGTTATGTTTGAACACGGTAACGTTCCAAGGATACGCGAGGCACTTTATGTGATCATAAACGGAAAAAGAGTATTCATGGAAGTCGCTCAGCATGTCGGTAACGATACCGTCAGATGTATCATGCTGGGGCAGAGCGAAGGCCTTGCAAGAGATATGGAAGTTATCGCGACGGGGGCACCGATAAGTGTTCCGGTAGGAGAGGCCACTCTCGGAAGAATGTTTAATGTTTTGGGCGAGCCCATAGACAAAAAAGGCGACATTCCGGATGATTGTCCAAGACGCTCCATACACAGAAAACCTCCCACATTCGAAGATCAGAGTTCGGGTGTTGAGATACTTGAAACGGGCATAAAAGTCATCGACCTTTTGGAACCGTATTCAAAGGGCGGAAAGATTGGCCTTTTCGGCGGTGCGGGTGTCGGTAAAACGGTGCTCATACAGGAGATGATACATAACGTCGCTACCGAGCACGGCGGCTTTTCGGTGTTTGCCGGTGTGGGAGAGCGTTCCAGAGAAGGAAACGATCTTTGGCGCGAAATGAATGAAAGCGGTGTTATAGAAAAGACTGCGTTGGTGTTTGGCCAGATGAACGAAGCACCCGGTGTCAGAATGCGTGTCGCTCTTACCGGTCTTACGATGGCAGAACATTTCAGAGATGAGTCAAACCGTGACGTTTTGCTCTTTATTGACAATATTTTCAGATTTGTGCAGGCAGGTTCAGAGGTTTCCACGCTTCTCGGACGTATGCCTTCAGAAGTCGGATATCAGCCCACGCTTGCGTCCGAAATGGGTGTTTTACAGGAAAGAATAGCTTCCACAAAGGACGGTTCCGTTACTTCTGTTCAGGCCATATATGTGCCTGCGGACGATCTGACCGATCCGGCTCCGGCAACCACATTCTCGCATCTTGATGCCACGACCGTTCTTTCGAGAAAGATCGCCGAGCAGGGTATTTATCCCGCTGTGGATGCGCTTGCTTCCACTTCGAGAATACTTGAAGCCGAGATAGTCGGTGAAAAGCATTACCGTGTTGCAAAAGAAGTAAGAGAGCTGTTGCAAAAGTACAACGAACTTAAAGATATAATCGCGATCCTCGGAGTAGACGAACTGGGAGAAGAAGACAAGGCAGTAGTCAATCGTGCAAGAAAAGTGCAGCGTTTTCTTTCTCAGCCAATGAATGTTGCCGAAAAGTTTACCGGAATCCCCGGCAGGTACGTAAAACTTTCCGATACCGTCGAAGGATTTGCACGTATACTCTCGGGTGAATTCGACAAGCTTCCAGAGGCGGCATTCTTTAACGTCGGAACGATCGACGATGCCATCGCAAAAGCCGCAACCATTGAGTAAAGAGAGAACAGATGACAGAGTTTAAACTTAGGATACTTGAAGCCGACAACACTTTTTATGACGGCAATTGCATTTCAATAATAGTGCCTACATCGGAAGGCTTATATGGCATACAGGCCAATCACGAGAATATGATCGCGGCCATAGTGCCCGGAGAGCTTAAGTTTACTCTGCCTGACAACGAGGTCATAACCGCAGCGATCACAAACGGTTTTTTACGTATGGAAGACAATGAACTTCTTATACTCGCAGAGGCGGCCGAAACGCCCGAAGAGATTGATGAGAGACACAACCTCGAGGAGATCCAGCTTGCAAGAGAAGAACTTTTAAGCAAGCAGAGCGTCGAAGAATATCGTATCGCTCAGGCACGTATGGCCCGTGCGATCAACAGACTTAAGGTAAAGAGTAAGTTCAGAAAAAAATAAGCATCTCAGTTATGTAAACCACAATTCTAACGGAAAACCCTATGGCAGAAGCGCAAAGAAAAAACGCAGAAAGAAAAAAGAATACGCCCGGAAAGCACAAGATGATTTTTCCGCTTGTCATCATTTTGATCTTTATGATCGGGATGGTCGCATATACGTCATGGACGTTGTATAAAGTCGCGGTATCCAATATTCGGGAAGTCGGCGAGGACAGGATCATAAACGTTTCTGCCCGTCTTGACAACTATCTGTATACTACAAAGAGCGTTCTTTGGGTTACGGCCGATACTGTCGATCACATGCTCAGAACAGGACGCTCTAACGCACAGATCACAGCATATATCGCTGAAGAAACCACCAAACAGGCTACAAAATTCGATGAAAACTATACGGGCATATACGGCTATATAAATGCGGCCTATGTTGACGGTGAAGGATGGGTTCCTCCGAAAGGATATTCCCCCACGGAAAGAGACTGGTACCTGAAGGCTATTGAAGGCGACGGTGAGGCGACTCTTGTTCCGCCTTATGTGGATGCACAGACCGGAGCCGTTATCATTTCCATCAGCAGAAAGCTGCCCAACAGCGCCAATGTTCTTTCAATGGATGTTACTCTTAATCGGATCCAAAGGATGATGGGAGACCTTACCGTAAAGGGCAAGGGCTATGGATTCATTGTTGATCAGACCGGACTGATAATCGCTCACGCAGATGAGAACAAAAAAGGCACTTATATGTACGATGATGAAGAAGGTGCCGATTTTTTCAGAGCGATCACCGAAGATACCACCGGTTATTTCAATTATGAATATGCTGGTGAAAAGAATACCGTTTTCGTTACCGAGATCATGGATCAGTGGTATGTTGTAATGTCTGTCAGCGACAAAGAATTGTTCCGCGAAGAAAATAGGCAGATGATCGTAAATGTTGTCATCTGTATGGTGATCTTTTCAATGATCGCAGCTTTCTATTATCTTGGATACTGCAATGAGCAGATCTACGCACATCGAGTTGAGCAGATGAAAATGGAAGAGCACAGGCAGGAATATGAGACCAGGATGCTGATCCTTGAAAAGGAAGCCGCCGACAACGCCAACAAAGCAAAGAGTAATTTCCTGGCGAACATGTCACATGAGATCAGAACTCCCATGAATGCGATCATTGGTATGGGTGAAATGATACTTCGTGAGACCAAAGAAGAGAAGACAAGAAAGTACGCTTCCGATATCGAGAGTGCGGGAAGAACGCTTCTTTCGATCATAAATGACATACTGGATCTTAGCAAGATCGAATCGGGAAAAATGGAGCTTGTTCCTGTTGAATATGAATTTGCTTCAGTTTTGAACGATACGGTAAATATGACCATGAATAAGGCCAAAGAAAAAGGCCTGACATATCAGTTAAACGTTGATTCCACTATCCCTTCCGTAATGCTTGGCGATGAGATAAGAGTCCGTCAGGTTATTTTGAACATAGTAAACAATGCCATCAAATATACCAACAAGGGTGGTATTAGCATAGATTTTTCTTTTGACAAAGATAAGAACATTTTGGAATGCGGCGTAAAAGATGACGGTATCGGTATCAAATCCGAAGATATAGACAAGCTGTTTTCTTCGTTCCAGCGACTCGATGAGACAAGGAACCGTAATATCGAAGGAACAGGTCTTGGACTTGCCATCACCAAGCAGCTGACCGAAATGATGGGCGGCGGGATAAGCGTCGAGAGCGAATACGGAAAAGGCTCTACGTTTACGGTAAGGATGATACAGACTGTCATCGATGATACTCCCATAGGAGATTACACGGAGCATCTTGAAAAAGCGCTCAAAGAAAAAGAACAATACGTTCCCCAGCTTGTTGCACCAAAGGCCAGGATACTCATAGTCGATGATAACGAGATGAACCTTGAAGTCATTACCGAACTGATGGGAGCGACCAGAATGCAGATAACTACCGCACTGTCGGGTAAGGAATGTATTGCTGCGCTTGAAAAAGAAACCTTTGATCTGGTGCTGCTCGATCAGATGATGCCGGGAATGTCCGGTATCCAGACTTTGGCGATCATCAGAGAACGTCATCTTGCGGATGATACCCCCATAATCGCACTTACCGCCGATGCGATAGTCGGTGCTCGCGACACATACATAAAAGAAGGTTTCACCGATTATCTTTCAAAGCCCATCATGTATTCGGAACTTGAGACGGCACTTAAAAAGAATATTGACGCAAAGCTTATACTTACAAAAGAGGAACTCATAATATTGCAGGAAGAAGAGGCCAAGAAGAAAAAAGCGGAGCGTCCGGTCATTCTTGTGATCTCCGAGTCGCCCGACAAGTTAAAAGAATTAAAAGAAACGATAAGCGACAAGTTTAAAGGCGTATTTGTGCGTGACGAGGAAAGCGCGGAGAAGTATCTTAAAACTCATAACGTTGACTATGTCTTCCGTGCACAGTGATACGCGATATTATAAAGGCACCTTTAGGGGTGTCTTTTCATTTTTAATAAAAAAATGCTTTCTTTTTACTTTAAGATGTGATATGCTGTGATAGTTTTCCGCCCCATTTTCGGGGGACAGTGAAAATGGTTAACATAATATCGAAGGGCAGGTGAGGTAATTGGGAAGAGATCTCAAAGGAAGCTTTTACGGAACCGACAGTAAAGCCGAGAACGAAAAGTATGCCAGAATCGTCAAAGTCGCGGCCGACAACGTCGAGAAAACCCGACAATCGGTAGCAAGTCTGCAGGCAGAATTACATGAACTGCAAGATATCTATGACGTAGACGAAAAAGAAGGCTTGGCGCAATGGTTCAACAAGGACGCGAGATTTTCCGAAGTCAGACAGGATCTGCTTAGAGCAGAGCGTGCAAAGAAGAAGCCGTATTTCGGGCGTATCGATATCGAAGATGCGGAAAACGAACGACGCGAATCACTCTATATCGGGAAAACGGCCGTATGGGAAGATCCTACGATCCCCGAAGTGATCGACTGGCGTGCACCGATCGCATCGGTCTATTACGACCACGGACTTGGAAAATGCAGATATACGGTACCTTTTCAAGGAAAATTCGAGGTCGATCTTTTAAGGAAGCGTACATATGTCATTGAAAATGACGGTCTGAAAGAATATTACGATTCCGAAGTTGTTGCAAATGATGAACTGCTCACAAAATATCTTTCAAAGAGCAAACGAAATGTCTTAAGCGAGATCATCGCTACTATCCAGGAAGAACAAAATGAAATAATCAGAAAAAATCCTCACCACAACGTGCTGGTACAGGGAAGTGCGGGATCGGGAAAAACCACCGTTGCAATGCACAGAATATCCTACATTCTCTATAACTACGACCGCGAATTCAAACCCGACGGCTTTTACATTGTGGGAAGCAACAAGGTGCTTCTAAACTACATAACCGGTGTACTGCCCGATCTTGACGTTTACGGCATCCGTCAGATGACGATGGAGGATCTTTTTATAAGACTCCTTTACGAAGATTTCGACAGCAAAAAGCATGCCGTCAAACCCCGAGACAAAGAGGATAAGAGTGCGGCGTTCAAATCCTCCGGCGAATGGTTCATGCGCCTCAACTCTTTTCTTACGGACTATGAAAAGACACTCATTCCGATAAAGGACATAGTCATCGAAGAAACAGGCCGAAGGATCATGAAGGCTTCAGAGATCGAAAATGCAATAAAACGACTCGGTGACAAAGCGATCGTCGAAAAAATCGAGAAGTTAAACGATATACTCACCGTCAATCTTGAGAACGAACTTTACGGCAAGTATTATTCTTACAACGTTGAAACGCAGAAAAAACTGACACTCAGATACAGAAATTATTTTAAAAAATTCTATTTCAAGGGTTCCGTGTTTGATATATATGAGGAATTTCTGCAAAAAGAAAACGATGCGGTTTCTTTGGACCCCAAGGCATTGGATCTGTACGATCTGGCATCACTTGCGTACATTTACAAACGAATAAAGGAAACGGAAGTCATTCAGGAAGCAAGTCATGTCGTTATCGACGAGGCGCAGGATTTCGGAATTGCGGTCTACAGAGCTTTAAAGTATTGCATGAGCAAATGTACCTTTACCGTTATGGGAGATGTTGCGCAGAATATCAATCTTTCATGCGGCCTCGGTGATTGGGAGGAACTCAAAGAGGTCATGCTGCCCGAGCCATACGACAGCTTCGATCTTTTGAGAAAAAGCTATCGAAACACGATTGAGATATCAAACTTTGCGACAGATATACTTAAACATGCCACATTCCCGATATATCCCGTTGAGCCGATAATAAGGCACGGAGAAGGCGTTGCACCGAAGATCGTCCCAAAAGAAAGCGACCTGATCGCCAATATTGAAAACAAAGTAAAAGATTTTAAGTCAAAAGGATACGAAACGATCGCAATAATTTGTAAGGATCGTAAAGAGAGCAAAAAGATATACGCAAACCTAAAAGACCGTATATCCGTAAAAATGTTCGAAGAAAGCGATGAGGATTTCCTTTCCTCTACGGTTGTTATCCCTATCGAATATTCAAAAGGTCTTGAATTCGATGCCGTTATCATTGCAAATGCGTCAAAAGAAAACTATCCGAAAGAAGACGGATACGCGAAGCTTTTGTATGTTGCCGCAACGAGAGCACTTCACGAACTTGCCGTATTTGCACTTAAGGACATGACCGGACTTATATCCGATCCGATACCCGAAGACAGGCAAAACTATGTATTCCCCGAGGATACGTTCCATAAAAAAGCGTTCGTATTTGAAGAGGAATTCAAAACAAAGTCTGAACTGTCCAGAGAGCAGGCGATCATCGGTGATCGTGAGATCGAATTAAGAAACAAGTTCGGTCCGAAGAGGATCACGAAAGAATCTCTCATAGAGCAAAAGAAGATCGCCGCAACTCCGGCAAAAGTGCATATGTCAGGTTCATCTTACACGGGAAGTGAACTGAAAGAGACTTTGAATGCCGGGGCATCTTACAACGTTTCAAAGCCTGCCGCAAGTTCGCCTAAAAAGGCTTCATCGGGAGAATTCGGTTCCATGCCCGAAGGCTCGAGCTTAAAGCCGATAGGGCACGGAAGGATTGATAACAGCGTTAAGTGGATAAACAAGTCAAAAAATGAACTTGTAGTGACAAGTCCTTACGGTACACTCACTCTCACTATGATCGGTCCCGAAACCGTAAGAGTTCTTTTCACAAAGCCCGTTTCAAGCGTGAAGCCTGCTCCGATACCGGAGGAGATCGGAACCCCGGGTCCGTGCAAATGGACGGTAGTCGATTCTCGCGACGCATTGGAAGTGGCGCTTGAGAAAATAAAGCTCCGTATAGAAAAACGAAGCGGTGCGATAACGTTCCTTTCGGGGACGGGAAGCGAACTTCTTAAAGAAAAAGTCGAACCGGCAAGGCAGTATCACGGAAATGAAGACATCTGGTGGCAATACTTTGACTTTAGTAAAAAAGAAAGTTTAAGTATACGTGGAAACAGCGATTCGGATTGGCAGAAAGCCGATTCTTATGCAGGTTACATTTCATTCGGAAACGATTCGGATCGTCCCGCGCTTATAATGTCATCCAAGGGATACCAGATAATGATCCCGGCCGATATTAAGGCTATGCTTTGTTCCATCCCTGCTTACGGACCGTATGTAAGATTCGAAAATGCCGGAAGGATAGAGTATTACATAAGGAGTGCAAGGTAAACGATACGCACGATCATTTATAAAAAAGGCTCACGACCCGTTGTGGTCGTGAGCCTTCGTTTATGTATCGGAATATCAGATATCGAATTTCTTTACAACGTTATCAAGATTTTCGGCATTAAACTTACTGGTTTCGGCAAGCTTTTCGATATCTTTGGTAACATTGGATGTCTGTTCGTTCTTGTTTACGATCTCCGCAACACCGGTGCTGTTCTCCTGAGATGCAGCATTGACTTCCGATATCTCGTTAGCGATCTCGTTAACAGAATTGCTTAACGATTCCATAGCATCTCCGATGGCGATAACAGCTTCCTGAATGGTAGAGATGCCTTCTCCGTATTCTTTGCTCTGGTTGGAGAAGTTTGAAAAACTGTCCACAACGTTGGTCTTTACAAGATCGATAAGTTTATTTACCTGATCACGGACATTGACTACGGACATGTTGCTTTCTTCAACAATCTGCTGAATGGAAATTGCGGTTTCTTTGGACTGGTTGGCCAACTGTCCAATCTCGCCTGCAACAACCGCAAAGCCTCGTCCCGATTCTCCGGCACGTGCGGCTTCAATGGAAGCGTTAAGTGAAAGAAGATTTGTCTGCGCGGTGATCTTCATGATCGAGTCGGCAAGTTCATTGATCTTTTCGACTGCTTCAAGACCCTTAAGAGCTTCTTTCATTTCATCAACGGTGGCATCGATCTTTTCAATGTTGTTCGCAACTTCTTTGTCGATCTTTGAATTCATTTCTTCGGAAGCTTTTATAAGATTGTCCGAATCGTCTTTACCGTGATTAACCTTATCGGAAACGGTCTCAACGAGTTTAACGATCTTGTTGATCTCTTCGTTGACAGATTCCATTGCGTGATTGGTCTTTTCAATACTTTCGGAAAGCGAATCGGCAACTTCGGTATTTTCTGACGTAACGCTGACCAAAAGGTCCGAGGTCTCGTTCATGTTGTCGGTGCTTGTATTAAGAGAGTCGCTGCAGCCTCGTAAGACATCCACAACATTTTTGAGCATTGCGATAACGTCTTTGGTTGCTTTTGCAAGTTTTCCGATCTCGTCACCTCTCTTTTCGAGTCCGTCGATCTCGCTTCCGGCTTCAAGATTGTAGCCCGCAACCTTTGTAAGGGCTTTTTCAACCGTTGTAAGAGGTCTGGTAAGTATATTGATTATGACAGCAAGTACAACGGCTACGGCGATCAGCGAGATAACACCGATAAGAACCGTTGCGGACTGTGCGGATTTTGCTTCGCTGTACAGAGACTGAAGGTCTGTTCCGACAAAAAGGAGCCATGAATACTGCGGAATAAATGTGTATGAGCCAAGCATCTTCTGACCGGTCTTGGGGCTTACGTATTCCATTGTTCCGTATGCTGCGTCGGCATTTATATAGTAAGGATCGGGCTCGGCACCTTCGGGAAGAGTGGGATCGATCTTCATGTTTGCAAATATCTCGGCTACGGGACCCGATTCAATGGTTGTTGTAATAAGCGAAGGGTCGTTATCGTAAATGATGCTTCCGTCGCTTGTGCTTAACATCGTGATCTCCGTATTGGGACCAAGGTCTATGCTTTTGAGTATTTCATTCAATTCTGCCGAAGAAACGGTTACAGATACATAGCCCGAGGGAGCACCTGCTTTTGTATATCCCGATTTAGCCATGCAAAGCGAGATCTCGTTCGTGGCGGGAGATAAAAGTGCCATTGCGCTGTATAACGGGGTTGCATCGGGTGTGTAATAGAAGGCGTTGAGCATCTCGATTATATCATCGGGATTTCTGAAGCCCACCATGGCCGGAACGTTATGTACAAGACATGTGCCTTCGTAAGCGGTAAAAAGAACACTGTCCACATTCGGAATAATGGTCGCCATCTGCTCGGTCGTATGCTGAGCCGCCGCAACCACTTCGGGTGTGGGATGGTCGGACTCCTGCATAAGAGCCTGCATGGTGTCCGATATCATGTATGAATCGAGATAGGTAAATTCTCTGGCGATATATTCACTTAAAAGTTGAGCTTTTGAATCAACAACATTTGTAAGTGACTGTTTTGCACTGTTTTCAAGTATTGAGAAAATGTTACGTGAGGATATCATACTCTGCGCAACAATTCCGACAGCAGTTGCCAGAACTACAAAAAGAGTAATTTTGACATAGAGTTTAAGTTTTTTCATTGTTCGCCTCCGATCGATCAGATAACTAAAAACAATATACAGTACTATATTATTATATTATCCCTATTAACATGCTGTTATCTTTTTTATGGCGAACCGTTTTTATCGATAGATTGTCCATTGAGCAAGGATCGCATAGAGTTCTCTTATATAATAAGTGGGAAAGAGCACCAAAAGAGAGTGTCCCGCAATGCTTGAGTGAGCGATCCCAAGTTTTTTTGCTATAAGCCCTGCGCGGTAAAGGTGAAACTCGTTTGAAACGATGGCGATGTTTTCGTTAAGCCCTTCTTTTTCGATGAGTTCTTTGGAAAATTTAAGGTTTTCACGGGTGTTGGTGGAGCGGTCTTCGAGGTAGAGCCTGTTCTCATCGATACCGTGAGAGACCATATAATCAAACATTCCCTTCGCTTCCGAGAAAGGTTCGTCGGGCCCCTGACCGCCGGAAAGAACGCATTTCGTGTCGGGATGATCGTTCATGAACTTAATGGCAGCCTTCAGTCTGTTGGCGGTCATAAGGCTGGGACCGTAGAAATTTACTTTGCTTCCGAGTACGACGATTGTTTCTGTACCGTCGGGCTTTTTGTTTGCACCTTTGATGATACAGATCGATTCGACGAGCACAAGCAATGCGGTTAACATAATGATGAAGCTGCCAATACGAACGAGCAGCCGTCCGATTTTTGATTTGCGAAGTTTACATAACCACACTTTGAACTTTTTCCAAACAAGACCGAGGATGATAAATATCGTAAAAACGAGTATTCCGGTCCCGTTGCCGATATTGAATATACGGTATGTAAATATGGGAAGAATACACCAAATGTCGCCAAGTATGCCGATGATCAGAAAGAATATGTTCATAGATTTCCCCTCATGCTTATTATGTCTGAGTTTATCATCTCCGATTTAAAAAGCAAGGCAGATATGTTTAAAATTCGATTAATTCGCGGTGATCGGCATGGTCCATATCGTTTCGTCTATAAA
>JAILEQ010000026.1 GCA_024687305.1 Lachnospiraceae bacterium
CCAGAAAGACTGCTTCATCGCAGCAGTGCTTTCCAACATGACCATCGTGACGATAATGACTCTCGTGTATGTTCTGGCGGGCGTCATAGCGGGGGCAGGTGTGGGAAGCGTGATCGTAAACGTTATATCGATCCTTTTTGCGCTGCTCGGTTATACGGTCTTTATTACCGCCATCTCGTTTGTCGGCAAAAAGATGATCTTAAACACCGTCATCGGTATGGTTATCTTCTTCCTTTCCTTTAACCTGATGCTCATCGGTAACGCTGCATTGACTTTCTCGAAAGGAACCGCATTTGAGATCTTCAGGATACTTTACAACATCACTCCCGTGGGACAGTGGTTTGCGAACACGGCTTTTGCCGACAGCTATGCCAATCCCGGAGCTTGTATCCAAATTCTCATAAGCGCCGTGATCGCCGCATTGTCCATCTTATTTACGATACTCAAAGTATCAAAAAGAGATATTACAAATTAGGAGTTTGAGTATGAAGAAAACAACCTCTAAGATAATAGCCGTAACGGCTCTGCCGATACTTTTCGTGGCGGTGATGGTTTTATACATGACGGGAATACTCGGCTCCGAAAAAAGAAAGATCGACGATATCGAAAATTATGCTATATCCTTTGATGATTTTACGATCCCCACGGATGCAAGAGCCATAGGTATAGGTGAAGCCACACACGGCAATCACGAATTTCAGGTTGCAAAGCTTGAAGTGTTGCAAAAGCTTGTTGAAACCGGGAACTGCAAGAGTTTATCCCTCGAAATAAGCGTAGGGGAAGGCGCATATATAAACGACGCCATACACAATAAAGACGACGTGGACTTTGAAGAACTGGTTGGAGAACTGGACTATCCGCTCTATGATACCCCGGATATGGCTAACCTGTTTAAATGGATGAAGGAATACAACGAAGGCCGTTCCTATGAAGATTCCGTAACCTTCTACGGAGTGGACATGCAGGGTTCCCATTGGGGCGTTAAATATCTTCTTCCTTTCTGTAAGGAATTTCCCGATGAATTTGATGAGGATGTCATCACAAAGCTGACCGCTCTTGACGACGACCCCGATACCGATACTCTAAACGACGAACAATTCTTTAAAGACTTAAAAGAGAAACTCTTATCGGTAAAGGATCCAAGGCACGAACTTGCAGCGCTTGTAGCGGAGAGCATTCTTGAGGACATCGCATCTCCTTCCTTTTCCGAAGACGCAAATTCCTACGGTGAGTACAGAGACTCATCAATGGCAAAAAACTTTAAAACCATCTCGGAAATTGAGGAAAGACGCGGTTACTCACAGGTGCTCATAAGCGCTCACAACGGTCACGTTATGAGAGGCCACGCCGAAAGCTACGGCGAAATATCTATGGGAAGCCACATCGACAAACTCTTTGACGGCAAATACTTCATCATCGGAACCGAGTTCTACAACTCATGTGATAACATCCATACCGCCGGAACCTACGACGAAGAGTACGAAAGAAAAAATCACTACTTCTGTTCCAGCGACAGACTTGCCTTTCAGGCGAAGGATTTTGAAGATGAACGCTATGTTCTGGTTTTCGATGATGTAACGGATACAAAAAGCGACGTATACGATATCATCCATCATATGAACTTTACAGGAGTTATGGGCGAAGGTTATACTTTCTATGTCGACATATACAAGTCATACAGGACAAAGCTCATAGTGGCGGACAGATACGATGCAATGATCTACTATTACGACGTTACGCCTATCGAAACGATCCACTATTAAGCCTACTCCGACGCCTTAACGGGGGCCATATGAAATATATACTTATCGCGAGTATCGTCGTTAACGTTCTTTTGTTTTTGAAGATACTCTCAATGAAGAAATCGCTTAAAGATCTTAAGACCGATTTCTCGGAACGGGCAAAGCTCGATTCGAATACGCTAATAGGTGTTTCGGGTCGTGACAAAGAGATACGGGAACTGGCAGACACCCTTAACGAAACCCTTTCTTTGTTAAGAGACGCTTACCATAAATACAGACTCGGTGATGCCGAGGTTAAGACAGCCATCACAAATATCGCCCACGATCTTCGTACACCGCTCACCGCCATATGCGGGTATCTTGAGATGGCGGACAAACTTGAGATGAGCGATGAAGTACGCCGCAATCTTTCCATCATAAGCGAACGGGCGGAATACATGAAAAAGCTCACGGAAGAGCTGTTTGAATATTCGGTGATCACCACCAAAGAAGTTACCGAAGAAAAGCGGAATGTATTCGTAAACCGGGTGCTTGAAGACTGCATGATGAACTTCTATCCCGCCTTTACCGAACGCGGTATAGAGCCGGAAGTAAACATTACCGATGAACGTATCGAAAGAATGCTCTATCCTTCGTATGTCGAGAGGATATTCTCAAATCTTTTGAACAATGCGCTTAAATACAGCGACGGCGATCTTTCGATCGAACTGAAGGATGACGGTCTTTTCAGGATATCCAATACCTCCTATGCTCTTTCGAAGGTTGATGTAGAAAAGCTATTCGACAGATTTTTTACCGTAGAGAGCGCAAGAAGCAACGCCGGCGGCCTGGGCCTTTCGATCGTAAGAACATTTGCCCAGCGTATGAACTGTCCGCTCAGAGGCTATTACGAAAACAACAGACTTGTCATAGAAATAAAATTCTGAGACACAAAAACCCCGAAGCTTTTGCTTCGGGGTTCTATTTCTTAATCGGGTAAGCCTCACCGGCTTTTTTTATTTATCACTCAAGATTGAAGTAGGAGATCGCAGTGCCCATGTCATCGTTGATCCTGCGCATCTCAGCGGTAGCTCCTTCGGTAGCCATACAGCTTTCGGTAACGGTATGACAGGAAGCTGCAACTTCCTCAGCGGAAGCACCGAGCTCTTCGGAGATGGCACCGAGTTCGGAAGTCGAATTGGTAAGCGCTTCTTTAATGGCGTCAAGTTTAACTGCCATATCCTTGATGGTATCGATCTCGTTAATGGAGGTTTCAACCGAATCCGAAAGCAGGTTGAACTTGGACTGTGCTGCCTCAATGTCGGTCTGCTCCTTTGTGATAACTTCGGATACTCTTTCCGAAATACCTACCGTATCGTTTGAAAGCGATATGATGTTCTCAATGATCTGTCTGATCTCTTTTGAAGATTCAGCCGAAGAATCAGCAAGACTTCTGATTTCATCAGCAACAACCGCAAATCCGCGGCCTGCCTCGCCTGCACGTGCTGCCTCGATGGAAGCATTGAGTGAAAGCAGGTTGGTCTGTGCTGCGATGGACTCGATAGCGGTGATGGCGGAATTGATGTCCGCTACAGCCGAGTTGGTCTCGTTGATCTTTGAAGTGATCTCGTGCATAGCCTCAACAGACTCGTTTGCGCCGTTATATACCGACTTCATACAGTTCGTAGCTTCTGCATTGGCTGTTTTGATCGCGTTGGATGTTTCGTAAAGCGTCTGAACGTTATTGTTGAGTTTTTCAATGTTGTTACCCAGATCCACAGCCTTTTCGGTCATATCCTGAGCGTTTTCGGCAACTGCCTGGGAAGTTTCGGCAACTTCGTTTACAGCGGTATTGATCTGTGAAACGGATTCAACGTTATCGCGTGTCTTTTCATCTACGCTGACTATGGAATCGTTAAGCACATCCGCCGCATTCTTTACCGCACCCATGGAAGAAGAAAGGGCATCTCTTAATCCAAAGAAGGAAGTAAGGATACTTGCGGTCTCTCTGATACGTGCTTTTACGTCACAGTCGGTCGTAACATCACCGGTGCTTAAGCGGTCGAGAGCTGCGGATATCTTGATAAGAGGAACGGATATCATACGCTCAAGTACAACTGCAAGTCCCGAGAAAAGAATAACGCAGAGGATACATGAGATAAGTATCTGCTTACGAGTGGAATTGATTCCCGACAAAACGTCGGCCTCATCTGCGGTGAGCACCGCGATGTAGTTTTCAGCTTCACCGATATAGTAAGCGGCGTATTTATTCTTTCCCTTGTATTCATAAACTATTATGTCGGGTTCGGGATGTTTTCCTTCACCGATCTGAGCCACAAGACTCTTAACGGCTGAGTTTTCAACCGGATTACCGATCTTGGTCTCATCGGGATGATGGATCATGGTGCCGACTTTATCAACTATATAAACATACGCGCTGGAAAGTCCAAGACCCGTAACATCCGAGATAGAATCTGCTATTTCTCCGACATAGAAAGCGCCGCCACAGAATCCTATGGCTTTTCCGTTTTCCATGATCGGTGTATACAAAGACATGATAAGGTTTCCCGAAGCGGGGCTTGTCATAATACCTGTATTGAACACTCCGTCTTCTGCAGAAAGTATAGAATTCTGAAGACCCGTAAGACTGTCGTCTTTACGAAGTATCATTCCGATGACTCCGGCATTGGGATGAGTCATAACCTGCGAATTCCAGTCTGCAAGATAAAGGCCTTCCCATCCTTCCAAAGAACCGAAATAATCAAGCGTGTACTGCTGAGCAGCAGCAGCCTTTTCGGCATTCTCGGGATCGTGGAGATACTCTGTCAAAATAGGGGATGTTGAATATCCTTTAAGAGTCTCCTTATTCTTGCCTACCATAGAATCAAAAGAATTACCTATTCCGTCAACTATCTGAACAAGAGAATCGTGAGTATAAGAAGTAAGTTCCGCTTTACTCTTTATGATGGAAATACTTCCTATCACGACCGAAGTCACGACAAGCGGGATAACGGCAAACATAAGAAGCGTAAGACGAAGACTGAGTCCGCCTTTTTTCTTTGTACCGCTCTCTCCTTCATTTACAATTTTTGAGATCATTTCAGACATTGTTTCTACCCTCCAAAGAAATGATTGATCTTGGGTTTTACCCATGGAATATATACTTATATGTTAAAACAGATTGCGGATGATAGGCACTAATTATTCGTTAATTTTCCACGAAAAAGCCCAAAATATTTATATCTTCCAATTGTTTCTTCCGGCTTCCTTGGCCCTGTAAAGCGCTTCATCCGCTCTGGAAAGTGCCGTCTTGGCGTCGGGGTCGTCCTTTTCAAAATAGGCAAATCCCATCGATGCGGTAATGCCTTTTTTATCCTTTTCGAGTTCTTCTATCCTGATGTTTCTGATCGAATTGATTATTCTGTCAGCGGTTTCAGCCTGATACTCTCTCGGAACGTTTTTAAATACGACTACAAATTCATCTCCGCCCCACCTTATTATCGCATCTTCGCTTCTGATCACGCTGTGAATGGCTTCAACAAACTTCTTAAGCACCTTATCGCCAAGCTCATGCCCGTATCCGTCGTTAAACTGTTTGAAATAGTCGACATCTAGCATGAGAAGGAGGATGTTTCTTTCGCCCGCTTTAAATGAATCGTAAGATTTCTCAAGCAAAGCCTCTCCGAACACTCTCGATCTTGCACCGGTAAGTACATCAAATTCGAGTTTATCCATCAGCGCTTTATTCTTGTTCTCGTATGAACCGATCTTGGTCTTTCTGTATCCGTAGGAAATAATAGAGAAGAACAGCGTCCATGCCATCATAACGATAAACAAGAGCGTGATCTGATATATCTTCAGATCTTCAAAAGCCTCTTTTCTGTACATCTCAAGATCGTCGATATTGACGCCCATGCACACTATCCAGTCCAGCCTCTTATAAAGGCATGAATACGTGATCTTCTCGCTCACCGAATCGGAATTGAGCTTTTTAAAAGCATATCTTAAATAGGTCGAACCGTTTTCCTTTACACCGTTTAACTCCTCTTCGTACGCTTTCATGCCCATTTCATTGACAACATTGGTAGAAAGAAGCGTCCCCTCCGTATCCTTAAGATTCGGATGGATGAGTCTGATCGCGTAATCGTCTCCGCCGTTGTAGTCAAGCACCTTCTGTATCCACATGTAAGTACCGTCATCGTGACTTTCGGAGTAAATCTTTCTGTAAGCGACTTCATATGCATAATCGGCTTCGCCGTCTTTATCGAGCCCTTTTTTCTCGTTTAATTCGGCATCCATAAAAGAAATAAAGTTATCTACGTTTTCTTTCAGCATGTCCTTTTTCATGTTAAGGACAGCATCATAGGTAAGTCTTGCACTGAATCTTGTTACGGCATAGAAAATTATCAGGATGATAAACAATGAGACTACGATGCCTCCTGCCGTTATCAGGACATATCTTCTGTACTCCTGCTTAGCCAGATCCATATCCTCTTTGAACAGTTTTCTTTTTCCCTTTTTACCCTGTTTCATTGATCCCTCGCGTGTAAAATCATAAAACACCAACGAGGGCATTATATAGCATGTCAAATAACGAATTGTTAGGAAACAGTGCATTAAAAAAGCACCGTAGCACGGTGCTTTTCGATAAAATCAATTTTTCTTGAGTAAGGTTGCCTTAACGATTCCCTTGGGATCTTTTATCAGTAAGACTGCAAGCCAGATGACAAGGCCCAATGCAACTGCCGA